>JAFMSC010000595.1 GCA_017353825.1 Hyphomicrobiaceae bacterium
GCCTCGCCATCCTGACCTCCGAGGCGCCGCACCTCGCGACCTACTACTGCCTCGCCGTGATCGCCGTGTTCGGTGTCTTCTGGGGGCTCGGATCGGGGGTGACGTGGCTGGCGCGGCGCGTGCCGCGGCCGCGCTGGGCGGAGCTGGCGCTTGCCGTCCGCAACCTTGGGGCACCCGGTGGCCTCACACGCGCCGTGGTGCTGTCGCTGGGCGCCGGACTGTCGCTGCTCGTGAGTGTCGCCCTTGTCGACCACTCCGTCCGCGATGACCTGACAGGCCGCATGCCCGAGAATGCCCCCAACTATTTCGTCCTCGACCTCAAGCGCTCGGAGAGCGAGGCGTTCCAGGCGTTCGTCTACGACCGCTTTCCGGCGGCCAGGGTGGCACACGCTCCCATGCTGCGCGGACGCATGGTGAAGCTCCGCGATACGCCAGTGGAGCAGGTGTACGCGCCGCCCGAAGCAGGCTGGGTGCTTGCGGGCGACCGGGGCCTCACCTACTCGGCGACGCTGCCCGAGGGCGCGCGCGTGGTGGAGGGCAGCTGGTGGCCGGCCGACTATGCGGGCGAGCCGTTGGTCTCGTTCGACACCGAGATTGCCAGGGGCCTGGGGCTCAAGATCGGCGATACGGTGACGGTCAACGTGCTGGGCCGCAACGTCACCGCGCGCGTCGCCAATCTGCGCGAGGTTAAGTGGGAGAGCCTGTCGCTCAACTTCGTCATGGTGTTTTCGCCCAACACCCTGGCGGGTGCGCCGCACAACCTGCTGACCACCATCACGCTGCCGAAGGACGTCGCCCTGGCGGACGAAGCCAAGCTTGCGCGCGAGCTAGGCAGGGCGTTCCCCGCCACCACCGCCGTCCGCGTCAAGGACGCCATCGATTCGTTCAACGCCATCTTCCAGCGCATCATGATCGCGGTGCGCGCGGCGGGCAGCGTGACACTGCTGGCCGGCACGCTGGTGCTGGCGGGCGCCCTGGCCACAGCCCAGCGTCGGCGCATCAAGCAGGCGGTGATCCTGAAGACGATCGGCGCCACGCGGCGGCGCGTCCTCGCCGCGCACTTCATCGAGTATGCCATCCTGGCGCTGGCCACCTCGGCCATCGCGCTCATCGCAGGCACCGTCTCGGCCTGGATCACCACCTCCGGCGTCATGGACTTCACCTTCAGCTTCTCCTGGCGCACCGCGATCGAGGCGAATCTGCTGGCCCTTGCCCTGGTTGCCGTGTTCGGCGGCTACGGCACCTGGCGCGTCCTGCGCGAGCCAGCGGTGCCCTACCTGCGGTCGGAGTAAGGGCGGGCCGACTTACATCCTCCTGAAAATCGGCGTGTTGGCCCTGCCAGGCAGGTTCCCCTTGAGCGATGTTGCGCAACCGGCGACCACGTGATGGCCTCGCGATGCTGCGCATTGGCACCACGAAAACGGCGATGACTTGCTCGAGGGCTCATCCGCCTCCTTCCAACGAGGAGCTGTTTGCCAAGTCATCCGCAGTCTTCGTTGGCCACGTGGTTCGGGTCGGGAATCCGTGGCGCTCAGCGTAAGGGACTGGCATTTCCGCGCTGGGGCAAGAACGGTGGGCCCGTCAAAGAATGGTTCGCGAATCGTTGCGCCCGCGGCAAGATCCGGTCACCATCGTGCGATGCGACCCTCAATCTATTGGCTCAACCTCCGCGAACCCCGGCGCCTCGCCATCATGCCGCGGCCGAGGGCAGGCGACCGGCTCGCCGATGAAGTCGCCGGCTGGCAGGCCGAAGGCCCCGATATCGTGGTCAGCCTGCTCGGGGAGCACGAGGTTGTCGAGATCGGCCTGAAGCCGCTATCGGCGTCGTGCCGCGCTGCAGGCATCGAATTCGTCTCGTTCCCGATCCGGGATCGCGGCGTTCCGGACTCGATGCCGGAAACGGTACGCCTCGTTCGCCGCCTCTCCGACGCCCTCGCCAACGCCGTGGCGGTCCACTGCCGTGCCGGCATCGGCCGCTCCGCCCTGATCGTCCGTCTCGTTTGGAGT
>JAFMSC010000596.1 GCA_017353825.1 Hyphomicrobiaceae bacterium
TTGTGGCGCGCTGGGCGGCCTCGGCCGCTCAACCCGACCTGCGCCGCAGCCAGGGGCGCGTGCCGGTGGGCGGCTCGGGTGCCGCGGCGGGCTGGTAATGGAGCCTCACCTCGAGCATGCGGCCTTCGGCCAGCGCCCGGCGCGTAGGGCCGTGCGTCACCTCGAAGGTATCGAAACCGACGCGGCGCATGTAGGGGATCTGGTCGGAAAGCACGTTGCCGACCGCCCGCAGCTCGCCCGCGAAACCGAACTTCTCGCGTAGCAGCCGGGCGGTGGAGAAGGCTCGACCGTCGGCAAACTTGGGAAAGTTGAGGGCGATCAGGGCAAAGCGCGGCAGGTCGGCGGCGAGGTCGTCGAGTGCCTCGCCCGGCTCGATCTGGACGCCCAGGGGGGCGTTGCGCCCGGCGACGCCGTCGCGCTCAGCACGCCACCGCTTCTTGGACAGGATGACGGGCGCGTCAGGCAGCGGCTCGCCCTCATCGGCCTTGACCCAGGCGTCGGTATGAAACGCGCTGCCGCGCCAAATCGGTCCGTCGGGATCGGGATCTCCCCGCAGCCCGATCGCGCGTGGGCTCCCCTCAACCTGATCGGCGGGCAAAGGGTCACACCCCCCGCCGCCACCGCCGTGGGATGCCGCAACGTCTTGCGCGAGGGGACTGACCCCTTCAGGCATAGAGGGCCTCCTTGAAGGGGGCGTCGCCAAGGCGGGCGTAGGCGGCGAGGAAGGGCTCATCGGGGCCTGAGCGCAGCTCCAGGTACTTGTCCACCACCTTCTCCACCGCATCGACAATGGCATCGGGGTCGAAGCCGGGGCCGGAGATGGTGCCCAACGTGGTATCCTCGGCACCGGAGCCGCCGAGGAGAAGCTGGTAGTGCTCCTCGCCACGCTTCTCCACGCCCAGTATGCCGATGTGGCCAACATGGTGGTGCCCGCAGGCGTTGATGCAGCCGGAGATCTTGATCTTGAGGTCGCCGATCTCATCCTGGCGCGCGGCCAGGCGCTCGGAGATGGCCTGGGCGATGGGGATCGAGCGGGCGTTGGCGAGCGCGCAGTAGTCGAGGCCGGGGCAGGCGATGATGTCCGTCACCAAGCCCGCGTTGGCCTCGGCGAGGCCGACCGCCTTGAGCGCATGGTACACCTCCCATAGGTCGCCGAGGCGCACGTGCGGCAGAACCAGGTTCTGCTCGTGGGTGACGCGCACCTCGTCGAAGGAGTAGCCCTTAGCGAGTTCGGCGATGGTGTCCATCTGCTCGGCCGAGGCGTCGCCGGGGATGCCGCCGATGGGCTTCAGCGAGATTGTGACGATGGCGTAGCCCGGCTGCTTGTGGGCGTGCGTGTTGCGCGTCACCCAGCGGTCGAAGGCCCGATCGGGCGCGCGGATGGCCGCCGGGGCCGGACGCGCCTCGAAGGCCGGCGGCGCGAAATAGGCCTCAATGCGGCGAATCTCGGCCTCGGGCAGCTTGAGAGCGCCGTCGCGGATACGCCGCCACTCCTCCTCCACCTGGGCAGCGAAGGCCTCGATGCCGAGGTCGTGCACGAGGATCTTGATGCGCGCCTTGTAAATGTTGTCGCGCCGGCCGTACAGGTTGTAGATGCGCAGTACAGCCTCAAGGTAGCTGAGCAGGTCCGCCTCGGGCAGGTGGTCGCGCAACAGCTGGGCGACGTAGGGCGTGCGGCCCATGCCGCCGCCCACCCAAACCGCAAAGCCGAGACCGCCCCGCGGCAGCCGCTTCAGGTGCAGGCCGATGTCGTGCAGCTTCATGGCGGCACGGTCATGCTCGGAGGCGATCACCGCCACCTTGAACTTGCGCGGCAAAAAGCTGAACTCGGGGTGCAACGACGACCACTGGCGCACGATCTCCGCGTAGGGACGGGGGTCGGCGACCTCGTCGGCGGTGGCGCCGGCGAAGTGGTCGGCGGTGACGTTGCGGATGCAGTTGCCCGAGGTCTGGATCGCATGCATCTCCACGTCTGCCAGCTCGTCCAGGATGTCGGGGACAT
>JAFMSC010000264.1:0-2347 GCA_017353825.1 Hyphomicrobiaceae bacterium
GCCGACTTCCAGGGCTACGGGCGCGCGCACGTGGCTCCCGATGGCGCCTATGCCTTCCGCACCATCCGCCCGGTCGCCTATCCCGGACGCGCGCCCCACATCCACTTCAAGGTGCACGCGCCCCGCGTCGGCCGGCTCACCACCCAGATGTACGTGGCCGGTGAGCGCCAGAACACCACCGATGTGGTGCTCAATGCCATCCGCAGCGCCGTGGCGCGCGAAAGTGTGATCGTGCCGCTGGGGCCCGCCGACGCGGTCGAATCGGGGGCTCTCCGCGGCGTCTTCGATATTGTGCTCGACATCTAGCCAAGGCATTCCCTGTGAACCTGCGGGCTCTACCGGGAGTTGCCTTGAAATCGAGCGCATATCGCCGGGTTTTCGTGCAAAGTCTCCACCTGGGCGCACGCCCCTCGGGGGCGGGCGCGGAAACCTTAACGGTCTGTAACTATGGGCTAAACCCGGTCCGCTTGGCCATCAAATGCGCGGCGCAGGGCGCGTGCGTTGCGGAGGGCACGTCGCTTGCAACTCATGGGTTTGGGCACGTCATGGGGTTTGGGCACATGGTTTTGCGCAGGTGATGCCAAGCCTGGACGAAAACGACCAAGGGGCGGACGCCAGAAGGGGGGAGAGAGAGCAGCAGATAGAAAGCGAGGCGCTATGTCCAAGATGTGGTTGCTGGCCTTCCTCCTGGCGGCAACGCCCGCTGCCGCGCACGACTGGTATCCGCTGGAATGCTGTCACGATATGGACTGCGCGCCTGTGGAGCACGCCGAGATCGTCCCCACTCCTGCCACCGCCGACCCTAAGGGTGCCGGGATCGGGCCGTCGGCGATGATCGTGACGACCAAGCACGGCACCGTGCTCGTGCCTGCCAACTTCCCGCGAAGGCAGTCCATAGACCACCGCATGCACGCCTGCATGATGCCCGGCGCGAATGGGCAGATGCAGCTCATCTGCATCTTCATGCCCCCCTCGACCTGAGCGCAAAGCCCCAGCCGGGGTTTTCGCGGCACCGGCTCCGGCCGGCTGGCAGGGAGGAAGCCGTGCATTACAGGCATACCTAGCGGGAGTCGCATTGTACCCGGCACTTCCGCTATCGTCGGCGCGCGACGGATTTCAAGTTGCGCAGGCACGGGGAGGCAGCGGAATGCGCCACGGCGGCAAGATTCTGGTCGATCAGCTCGAGGCTCAGGGCACCACGGCGGCGTTCACGGTGCCGGGCGAGAGCTTCCTTGCCGCGCTCGACGGGCTGCACGACTCCAACCGCATCAAGACCGTGATCTGCAGGCAGGAGGGCGGCGCGTCAATGATGGCCGAGGCCTGGGGCAAGATCACCGGCGAGCCCGGCATCTGCTTCGTCACGCGCGGGCCCGGCGCCGCCAATGCCATGGCCGGGCTGCACGTGGCGCAGCAGGATTCCACACCCATGGTGCTGTTCGTCGGCCTACCGGCGCGAGATCACGAGGACCGCGAGGCATTCCAGGACATTGAGATCAAGCAGGTGTTCTCCTCGTTGGCCAAATGGGCGGCGGTGATCCGCCAGACCGAGCGCATCCCTGAATATGTGAGCCATGCCTTCCACATGGCCCGCTCCGGGCGGCCTGGGCCGGTGGTGCTGGGCCTGCCCGAGGACATGCTGTCCGCCTATTGCGAGGCGGCGGACGCCAAGGCGGCGCGCTTGGGCAGCGCCCAGCCCGCCGCCGCCGACGTGGACCTGCTGCAAGCCAAACTCGCCACCGCCCAGCGCCCGCTTTTGATGGTCGGCGGGCCGGGCTGGAGCGGCGAGGTGAAGAGCGCTATCGAGGCGTTTGCCGACCGCTTCGACTTGCCCGTGGCGCCCGCGTTTCGGTATCAGGACTATTTCGACAACCGCCACCGCTGCCACGTCGGCTGCGCCGGCATCGGCATCGACCCGGCGCTCGCCGACGCGATCAAGGCGGCCGACCTGCTGATCGTCGTGGGTGCGCGCCTCGGCGAGATGACAACCGGCCACTACACGCTGCTCGAGGTGCCCAACCCCAAACAGTTCCTGGTGCACGCGCATCCCTCGCCGCAGGAGCTGGGCTCCGTCTACCGCGCCGACTTGCCGATCGCCGCGCCCGCCACGGCTTTTGCGGAGGTGCTGGCGCGGCTTGAGCCCCCTGCCAGGATCGCGTGGAGCGGCCTTCGGGCCGAGCTGCGCGCGGCCTACGAGCGGAGCCTGGAGCCGGCACCGCTGCCGGGCGAGGTGAAGCTCGCCGAGGTGGTGCGCACCGTTTCTCGGATGCTGCCCGAGGACGGAGTCGTCACAAACGGCGGTGGCAACTACGCAGCATTCGTGCACCGCTACTTCGAGTACAAGCGCTTC
>JAFMSC010000264.1:2357-5237 GCA_017353825.1 Hyphomicrobiaceae bacterium
CTTCCGGACGCAGCTGGCGCCCACGTCGGGTTCCATGGGCTACGGCATGCCCGCGGCCATTGCCGCCAAACTCGCCCACCCGCAGCGGGCCGTGGTCAACTTCCAGGGCGACGGGGATTTCCTCATGACCGGGCAGGAACTGGCGACAGCGGTGCAGTATGGCCTGCCGATCGTCACCATCATCCCCAATAACGGCATGTACGGCACCATCCGGGCCCACCAGGAGCGCGAATATCCCAACCGCGTGATCGGCACCACTCTGGTCAACCCCGACTTTGCCGCCTACGCCCGCAGCTTCGGCGCGGACGGCTACCGCATCGAGGCCACGCGCGATTTCGCCCCCGCCTTCGCCCAGGCCCTCCAGTCCGGCCGCCCCTCCGTGATCGAGCTCAAGATCGACCCTGAGGCCCTTTCGGTGCGCAAAACACTCACGCAGGTGCGTGAGCGCGGGTAAGGCTTGGCCTTTAGGCGTTCGTTCACGCCTTGCCGGACGACACCGGCATCGTCTATGGCTGCTTGCGCTGTTGCTGTTGCTGTTTTGAAACTGCGTCCTTGATCTCTTGGGCGGTCATCGCGACCTCAATGCGATCGGACTTCCTCTCAAATGCGTTGCCGCCAATTATGACGCTGCCAGGGTTGATGCCGAGAAACTCGCCCATGTCGGCGCGGACGGCCGCTTCGCCGCCAGCTGTTCCCACTTCGGAAACCTTGCCGACCTTTTGACCGTCGGAGCTGTAGACTGACAGTCCCACCATGCTCGGATCTGCCTTTTGGGTTGTGGGCTGATTGGGCGCGGGACTTTGTTGCGCCAATGCCGGCGATCCTGCCAAAGCTAAGGCAATGCCGCCGGCTGCCAGGATTGGCCTCAACATCGAGCTCTCCTTTCCGGTAACAGATGGCGATCTCACGCCAACGATTGCCGCGCAGGGATGTTCCGTGCGCGCGTGGGGGAGGGCCAGTCGTGGCCAACGCCGATCTTTGGGGAATCCGGCCGCCGCATCACAGGCCGAAGGGCGGCATATAAGCGCCGAACGATGTTTCCCTGCAAAGCGGCGTGCGGCCGGGTCAGGCACCGGCTAGGGCCCGCAACGGCATTTGGCGCGAGCTTGTCGCGGTCCAGTCGCACCACCTGGAAGCCCCGCGGCCTTTCTCGCGCGCCTAAGTCAGGCTCAGCCTTGACGAGCGCCGCCGGTCAGAACTCAAGCCTCGCCTCCGGTTGGTCAGTTTCGTGTTCAGACCGCAGGCAGGACCTGAGACCTCCTAGGCATCTTCCCTCGACATCAGCGCCACCATCGTCAGGTTCACGGCGGAGATGAGCACGATGCCTGCCGCGATCATGTAGGCCATTCTGCTCTGGCTGAAGAGCGGGGGGCCGATCTGCACGTCGACGCCCAGCGGCACGAAGTAGGTTGCCGCCATGGCGGTGTAGTGCATGGAGGCGATGGCCAAGCCCTGCACGACACCGCCGGCCACCGTCATGACGACCGTGCGCTTGTAAAAGGCGAACCACAGCGCCGCCATCGAGGCGACGATGGCGATGCCGACCGATGCGCTCACCAGCGTGGGGTCGTAGTCGAGACCGCAGCCGCGGATCGCGCCCATGCCGAGATAGTGCATGCCGGCGATACCGGCGCCCATGAGGATGCCGCCCACCGGAATGCTGAGCGCACCTACCCGCCGGCTGCTGGCCAGGTAGAGCCCAGTTCCCGTGGCCACGATGGCGATAACGATCGAGCCTACGGTTTCCAAGAGGTTGTAGTTGACGACAATCGGGAAATCGACCGCCATCATGGCCACGAAATGCATCGACCAGATCGTCGCCCCCATGATCAGGCCACCGCTGACCAACGCGACGCCTCGCTCTCCTTCAGCGGCATCTTCGGCATCCGCGAACGCCGTGAGGGCGAGGGCAGTCAGCGACCCCAGGATCGCCACGCCGATGGAGAGCAACACCAAGATCGGCTGATAACTTACAATCATTGCAGTCGCCTTTCCGACAGCGGCCCCCAGGCCGAAGCCATATTACCTGCGCGGCGGTGATCCGTCGTGGGGTACACTCACCGCATCCTTCGGCTGCGCGTATGCATTTTGTCCGATGACCGAAACCTCTCGGCCGTCGGTGAGCAACCACACCATCATGAGCGAGATGATGATGGTGCAGAGCATGGACGTAGTGAACCCCATCATCATGGCGGTGCTGATGCGGCGGCGAGCGCTCTTGCGCTGGTGCACCAAGCCGAGCTCGTAGGCCGCTCTGGTCCTGGGGTCCCTCAGCGTGCTGTAGGCCTGGCGGATCTCCTTGAAGCGGCGCTCGGTCTGACCATCGTCCGCATTGAGATCGGGATGGAAGACCTTCGCCAGGCTGGCAAATGCGTCCCTAATCTGCTCGTCATCAGCATCGGGATCGACCCCGAGGACGTCGTAAAAGTTGGGCATGTGACTTTCTCTTCTCCATGCAACCAGCCAAGCTGTTCGCAAGGTTTCCCGCCCGTCCCGGAGCCCGCTCCGGCAACGTCCCGGGACCCTTGACGGGAACTCGACTCCCTTCCGAGCAGACCATCCCCTTCAACAACCGAGGTTTTCGGCTCGAAGTTGGGCTTGGTCCGAATTCTGCAGAATGTTGTTCAGCAGGTTGCCGCATTAGTCGACACACAATAAAGGCGCGTAGGATGGACGCACAATTTGCGCGAGTTGTGGCGGGCCGGGGTTTGCCATTTCCCCTGTGGGAAGCGGCAAAGGGGGGCGGCAGCCATGACGAGCCCGCTAGCGGGCTACTCTCGTTCGTCTAGCCTGGATTTACATGAAATAGATCCCGCTAACTGTGGCTTAGCTAAGGGATTCATCGGACTCAATATTTTGGCTCGGAGCGTTAGCAAATAG
>JAFMSC010000264.1:5247-6282 GCA_017353825.1 Hyphomicrobiaceae bacterium
GGCAGCCATGACGAGCCCGCTAGCGGGCTGCTCTCGTTCGTCTAGCCGAGCCCAGCGCGCTTCAGCTGGCCTGCGAGCTTGCCGCGGTTCGCCCTGTCAATGCGGATGCGGGCGGTGATGGCGCCGCTGGCCTCGGTCTCCTTACCCAACACTTCGGCATGGGCGTGGAGCCAGCTCAGCAAGCGGCCGTGGCTGGCGGGAATCTCTACGCTCAGGATCTCGTCCGCCGCGCCCAGCCGGCGGTCGATGGCTTCGAGCAGAGCCGCGACACCCTCCCCGGTGTGCGCCGAGAGCAGGACGGCGCGGCGGCCGTGGCGCACGATGCTGCGCTCGGCATCAGCGTGCCCGGCGGCCGACAGGAGGTCGGCCTTGTTCCAAACCTCCAGCACCGGCCCTTCGGCGGCCTCCGCGTCGATGCCGAGGCCGACCAGCACCGCCTCCACGTCGCGGCGCTGCGCCCCGGCTTCGGGATGGCTGATGTCGCGCACATGCAGCACAAGATCCGCGGCCACGACCTCCTCCAGCGTTGCCCGGAAGGCCGCCACCAGCTGCGTCGGCAGCTCGGAGATGAAGCCCACGGTGTCGGACAGGATGGCCTTGCGTCCGCTCCTCAGTTTGAGTTCGCGCATGGTGGGGTCGAGCGTCTCGAATACCTGGTCCTTGGCCGAGACCTGCGCGCCGGTGACGCGGTTGAACAGCGTCGACTTGCCGGCGTTGGTGTAGCCCACCAGCGCCACGATCGGGATGGGCACGCGGCTGCGGCCGGTGCGGTGCAGGCCGCGCGTCTTGACCACTACGGCGAGCTCCTTGCGGATCGCCGCGATCCGCTCGTCGATGAGCCGCCGGTCGGTCTCGATCTGCGCCTCGCCGGGGCCGCCCAGGAAGCCGAAGCCGCCGCGCTGTCGTTCGAGGTGGGTCCAGGAGCGGACTAGGCGCGAGCGCTGATATTCCAGATGCGCCAACTCTACCTGCACCGTGCCTTCGCGTGTGGCGGCGCGCTCGCCGAAGATGTCCAGGATCAGGCCGGTACGGTCG
>JAFMSC010000597.1 GCA_017353825.1 Hyphomicrobiaceae bacterium
CGAAGCATGCGCATTTTCCGTCGTAAGCAATCCGCCGAGTGATCGGCCGGACGCGCGACCGGCGCCCGCCAGGGGCCCGTCAGCGATATGGCGAAGGCACCGATCCAGGTGATGGTCACCAAGTTATTGATTTCTGGTGCGGACGGAGGGAGTCGAACCCTCACGAAGCTTTCGCTTCTCAGGATTTTAAGTCCTGTGCGTCTACCTATTCCGCCACGTCCGCGTCAGCGACCGTTATAGCCGATCGCACGTCGCCGGGTGAGCGCGTCTGCCGTGTCGACAAGGTCTGCAGCGCAACGGTCAGTCCGCCTTGCGCGGCAAGGCCGTGCGCCCATCGCCCGTATTCGGCGTGCCCGTCGGGCTTGATCGGGAGAAGTAAACTCCTCCCTGCGCCACGGTTCGGTGCCCGACGCCCTTCGGCACGGTCTAAAGCTCGCCGCCCCAACGTCACCGTGCGGTTGGCCAGCTCGATGTCAAGGTCCAGGCAAGCACCGGAAAGAGCGTCGTCCGGAGTGCGGGAAATATCGTTCCCTTCTGTGCCAAGTTGATGCTGTCAGGCAGGTGGGCCCTCCGATCGGGCACCAGGCTGCTCCGGCGCGTAGTCGACCTGCGCGAGATACAGTCCGCGCGCAGGCGCCACCGGGCCACAGGCGGCGCGGTCGCGGGCGGCGAGCGCGCCAGCAAGGTCGCTAGCCGTCCATTTGCCCTCGCCGACCAGCTTCAGCGAGCCCACCATGGAGCGCACCTGGTTGTGAAGGAAGGAGCGCGCCGAGGCCTCCACCACGATCTCTTCCCCTCGGGCCGTCACCGTCAGCCGGTCCAACGTCTTGACGGGCGAGCGCGACTGGCAGCTCGCAGCCCGGAAGGTCGTGAAGTCGTGCCGGCCGGCCAGGATCTGGGCCGCCGCACCCATGGCTTGGGCGTCCAGCCTCTGCGGCACCCACCAGACCCGGTCGCGGTCGATGGCGGGGTGTGCCGGGCGCGCTAGGATGCGATAGCGGTAGTGCCGGGCCGTCGCGCTGAAGCGGGCATCGAAGTTGTCAGCAGCGATGGTGCAGTCCAGCACGACCACCGGCTCCGGCTTCAGGTGGAAGTTGAGCGCCGCCCGCACCGTGTACAGCGGCCATTCGCGCGCGAGGTCGAAATGCGCCACCTGGCCCAGCGCATGCACGCCCGCATCAGTGCGGCCGGCGCCGCGCGGCATCACCGTCTCGCCGCAGAACCTCCGGATCGCCTCGGCCAGCCGGCCCTGCACGCTGATCCCGTCGGCCTGCACCTGCCAGCCGACGAACGGCGTGCCGTCGTATTCCAGGGTGACGCGGTAGCGGGGCATGAAAGGGCGAGATTAGTCCAGAGCGGGCGTCTCGGCGAGCGGAGCCGAGTGGGCTGCCCCGAGATACGTCCCGGCGGAAGCGGCGCGCCCGGCGGGCGGATCTGCAACGAGACCACAGATCATATGTCAGTGATCCATGAGGACGCGCATGACCAAACTCCATCTCTTTGAATCTGCCGCATTTTCCTTATATTCGATAGGTTCGATGATCTGCAGCCTCCCGGCGATGCCCCAGGCAGAACAAGGTGCGTCGGTGTCGATGGTTGCGGGGTCCGATTTGGCCGAGACCCGCCATAGGCTCTGCGCCGTGTTGGGTTGGCTCGTTGGCGCAAAATTGGGCGAAACCCATCGGTTCGCTGCCCCGCAAGCGTGGCTCAAGCCGATGCCCGGCTTGGGCCCACGTAGGCCCAATGGTCGTCTGAACGAGCATCTTACACGGGCAGGGTTGGCCTGCCCGACACATTCGAGCCAAGAAGGACTTGAGAGGCTCCCCTCCGATCCGCAGGGGAGCATGCGCAAATCCAGGTTCACTGACGAGCAGGTGGTGGCGATCCTGCGCGAGGCGGATCGCGATCCGGTCGCGGCGGTAGCGAAGCCGTTGGTTGTGAGCCAGCTCCGCAGCCGGCCACCGACACGCGATCGAACGCTGTGCGTTGTGCGGCGATGG
>JAFMSC010000598.1 GCA_017353825.1 Hyphomicrobiaceae bacterium
TACGCAGATTTTGCACCCGCGGCCAACGTGCGAAAGGAATGGCGAGACTGACTGCAGCGCCCTCCGCGTTTTGCCCTGTTGGCGGGCCTGCTCCGGACCGACAGCACCCGCGCAACGCAAGTCCCCTCTTGACCGGCGACAGCGCCTGGCCCCTCGTGCGGAGGGCATCGACCTGGAACGGAACTATGACGGTCGGCTCCGCGGGCCCTTGACGCTCGGCAACCTGCCGACCTATCGAACCTCACCAAATCCTCAGGAAAGACCACCCAGGGATAGCCGATGGCCCTCGACGGACCCCTACCAGAGCCGCGCGAAGCGATGGAGTGCGACGTAGTGATCGTCGGCGCTGGGCCCGCCGGCCTCGCTACCGCCATCCGCTTGAAGCAGCTCGCGGCCAGCGCCGGCCGGGAGTTGTCGGTGATCGTCCTGGAGAAGGGTTCGGAGGTGGGCGCCCACGTCCTCTCCGGCGCCGTCATCGATCCCATCGGCCTCGACACGCTGATCCCGGACTGGCGGGAGAAGGGCGCGCCAGTGAAGACACCCGTCGTCGAGGACCGCTTCTATTACCTTGGCCCGTCGGGCGCCATCCGCATCCCCAACCTCATGATGCCGCCGCTGATGAGCAACCACGGCAGCTTCATCGTGAGCCTGGGCGATCTCGCGCGCTGGCTGGGCGAGCAGGCGACCGAGCTCGGCGTGGACATCTACCCCGAGTTCGCCGTCTCAGAGGCGCTGTTCGGCGACGACGGCGCCGTCATCGGCGTCGCCACCGGCGATAAGGGCATCGGCAAGAACGGCGCGCCTGGGGACCGCTTCCAGCGTGGCATCGAGCTGCGCGCGAAGTACACCGTGGTCGCCGAGGGCGCGCGCGGCTCGCTCGCCAAGACCCTCATCGCCCGCTACGGCCTGGACAAGGGCCGCGACCCGCAGAAGTACGGCCTCGGCCTTAAGGAGTTGTGGGAGGTGCAACCCCAAAAGCATCGGCCTGGCCTCGTGCAGCACACGCTGGGCTGGCCGCTCGACAACCGCACGGGCGGCGGCTCGTTTCTCTATCACTATGGCAGGAGTCTCGTATCGGTGGGCTTCGTAGTGTACCTGAACTACACGAACCCCTACATATCGCCGTACGGCGAATTCCAGCGCTTCAAGACCCACCCCATGATCCGCGACACGTTCGAGGGGGGCCGCCGCATCTCCTACGGAGGGCGTGCCCTCTCCGAAGGCGGCTGGCAGTCGATTCCGCAGCTCGCCTTCCCTGGTGGCGTGCTGGTGGGCTGCGCTGCGGGCTTCATGAATGTGCCGCGTATTAAGGGCTCGCATAACGCCATGCTGTCGGGCATCCACGCCGCCGAGGCCGCCTTCGCCGCGATCGCCGCTGACCGCAGCCACGACAGCCTCGACGCTTACGCCCGCGCCGTGCTGGAAGGCCCCATCGCCCGCGACCTGCGCCGCGTGCGTAATGTGAAGCCCTACCTGTCGCGCTTCGGCACCGTGCTCGGCACCATGCTCTCCGGCATCGACATGTGGGCCAACACCCTGCTGCCGGGCATCGGCTTCGGCTACACCCTAAAGCACAGCAAGCCCGACCACGCCACGCTCGTGAAGGCGCGGCGGGCGCAGCCCATCGACTACCCCAAGCCCGACAACGTGCTCACCTTCGATCGCCTTACCAACGTGTCCTTCTCCGGCACCAACCATGAGGAGGACCAGCCGTCGCACCTGAAGGTGGCCGACCTGGAGCTGCAACTCGACTCCGAGCACGACGTATTCGCCGGCCCGTCGGCCCGCTACTGCCCCGCCGGTGTCTACGAGTGGATCGAGGAGGAGGGCAAAATCCCCCGCTTCGTGATCAACGCCCAGAACTGCGTACACTGCAAGACTTGCGACATCAAGGACCCCAATCAGAACATCACCTGGGCGGTGCCCGAGGGTGGCGGGGGCCCGAACTATTCGGGGATGTAGGGCGCCATGCCGCGTCGGCAGCGTTGCCCTCCTGTGA
>JAFMSC010000265.1 GCA_017353825.1 Hyphomicrobiaceae bacterium
TGTCGCCGTAGAGGCAGAACTCCCGTACCGCGCCGGACGAGCGGCCGATCATCTCTTCCCTGATGCCGGCATGCGCCACCACCAGCCTGCCGCCGTCGAGCCATAGATGGCTCACGAGGCCATCCAGGAACGATCTCATGCGCGCGCGAAAGTCCTCCGACTCCTTTTCCAGTTGTGCCGCCGACTCCGCGAGGCCGTGGGTGAGCTTGACGTTGCGCCCGTCGAGCCAGCGGATGAGCTTCACGTCGTGATTGCCTGGCACACAGAAGGCGGCGCCGCTAGCGACCATGGCGTGGACAAGCCGCAGGACGTCGGGCGTTCTCGGTCCACGGTCCACGAGGTCGCCGACGAAGACCGCCCGGCGGCCCTGGGGCGGAATGACGGTGCACGCCCGCTCCTCGCCCTCCCAGCAGACCCGATAGCCCAGCTTGACCAGCAGCGCTTCTAGCTCGTCGGCACAGCCGTGCACATCGCCGATGATGTCGAACGGGCCGCTCTCGTGACGCGCGTCGGTCCAAAGGCGGGAGCGCTCGATCTCGACGCCGTCGATCTCCTCGACCGAGCCGAGCTCGTGCACGTAACGGAAGCCTTCTTTGCCGATGCGGCGGATGTTCCGCCTCAACCTCGCCATGTGATTGCGAACCACATGCGGCCCGTATTGGCGGTCTGGCCGCGCCCTGTTGCGCTCGTAGCAGATGTGCTCGCCGGGGTTGAGCACGATGGCGACGGCCAGCGCATGGTATTTCTTGGCGAGGCGCACGAACTGCGCCCGGTCCTCCTGGCGCACGTTGGTGGCGTCGATGACGACGAGCTTGCGCCGCTTGAGGCGCGTCTCGGCGATGACGTGCAGGAGTGCGAAGGCATCGGCCGTGGCATCGAGGCTGGTCTCGTCGTCCTCCACCATGCCGCGGCAGGCGTCGGACGAGATGACCTCGGTCGGCTTGAAATGCCGCCGCGCGAAGGTGGACTTGCCGGAGCCGGACGCGCCGACCAGCGCAACGAGACAGAAGTCGGGGATGGTGATTCGCATCGATCAGTAGCACTGCCAGTCGAAGGCCCAGGTGTTGGGCCTTGCCTGGCTCCGCGCGACGTATGCGGTGCCGCTGTCGCCCCACATCCAGTGCGCCTCGTCCTCGGTGTCGATCTGGAAGGCACATTCGAACTCGGCTCGATCCGGCTCGGAGCGCCACCACCAGGGCTCCGATTGCACGCACGATGGCCAACCGCCAAGCTTGCTTGCGTGGTGGCCCACCACCCAATCCTGCTCGTAGGTGCTCTCTCTCAGGTCACAAGGCATGTCGTTGGGCAGCATGTCATGCGCCGGGTAGTCATTCGAAACCGTCGACCAGCGAATGGAAGCCGGCCTGGGCGATGTACCGTGATCGGGCGCAGGCAGAGCCACGAGACCGTCGACGGCGGTATAGGCCCGCAGGCCCCAAGTTGCTGCATCACCACTGCCTGGGTCGACGAGGTAAGGAAAGTCTCCTTCCCAGTAATTCCCAGCGATGAACAGCGCGAGGAACGTGAGATCGGCGAGGATCGGTGGGCGGTACCCTGCTTCGCGCAGGTCGAGCTGGCACAGAGGCCACAGGGGCTTGTCGCGCCAGGTGGGCCAGCTCTCCCCAGGCGCAGCAACGCCCACACGTCCGAAGCACGAGCTCGCCGCCGCGGACGGAGGCCGTGCCGCCAATTCCATGACAGACGCCGTGCGTGCGAGGCGGTCTTTCCACTCATTCCAGGCCATCGCCTGCCCTCCGTTCAAAGACCGCCATCTGGCTCGGGTGGCCGACCGCGGCATCTTCCTCGCCGATGCCTGACAGGGCCACGTCATAGCCGTGTCGCGCGGCGGCCGCCTCCGCCCACGCCTGGAACTCCGCCCTCGTCCACTCGAAGCGGTGGTCGGCGTGGCGCAGCTGGCCCGACTTCATGCCCTCAAACCTGGCGTTGTACTCGCGGTTGGGCGTGGTCACGACCGCCAGGCCGGGCCGCGCGAATTCGAACACCACACGCTCGACCGACCCCAGGCGGTCGGGATCGACATGCTCGATCACCTCGACCAGGACCGCCGCATCGTATCCTTCGATGCGCCTGTCGCGGTAGGTCAGCGCCCCCTGCACCACCCTGATGCGGGCACGCTGGCGGTCGCTCAGGGTGTCGAGGCGCAACCGGCGCGCCGCGATCTCCAGATCCTGGAGGTTCACATCGACGCCGAGGATCTCCGTGAACTGCTTCTCAGCCATCAACCGCTTCAGGAGCTTGCCGCTGCCGCAGCCGAGGTCCACCACCCGGCGGGCACCGGACGCCTTCAGGACCTCCGCCACACGGTCGAGCCGCTGGTCGTGCAGCCGCAGCGGTTTCTCCAGCCTCTCTTCCGCCGCGTTCCTGGCGGGCTCGACCACGCCGTCGGCGTCGGGCGTACTCTCCCCTTCGATCTCGTTCCCCGCGACGTCCGGCTCCATCTCCGCGAGCCGGGCGATCGCCTGCCTCGCCAGCGCCGAGCTACGCCTCAGGTACCGGCGCGCGATGAGGTCGCGCTCCGGATGCGCCGGCAGCCAGCTGCCACCCTTGGCCAGCAGCTTTTCGATCTCCTCGGCATCGATGTAGTAGTGCTTCTTCAGGTCCAGGACGGGGATCAGCACGTAGAGGTGGTTGAGGAGGTCGGCCAGCCGGCACGTTGCCTCCAGCCGCAGCGTCATGTACGGGCTCGGCCCCCAGTCGGGCATCGCCTCGTCGAGGGGTAGGGCTTCGACCGTGATCCGGTAGCCCAGCGGCGCGAACAGGCGCTCCACGAGTTGGGCTCCTCCCCGCACTGGCAGCGGCGTCACCAGGGCCGACAGGGGAATTGCCTGCCGCACCAGCTCGGGGCGTGCATCGCACCGGCCGCCCAACGCCGTACGCAGCGTCTTGGCGATGGCCACCGAGAGGAACGACGAGGCCGCGTAGGGCCGATCGTTGACATACTGATCGATGAGCCCGCCCTCCTTGCCGCTGCCGCGCACCAGGCCAACGGGATCGATGTCGAGCAGCAGCGCGAACGTGCACTGCTCGTCGGACGCCTCGGAATAGAACATGTGTGCCCGGCCGAAGGCCAACTCCAGCTCGTGGCTGCGGGCCGGGTGCTTGTGCAGGAGGTAGCCGAGATCGGTCGCCGGCCTCAATGTGGTGGTGATCGAAAGCAGCATCGAAGCGCAGGGTCCCCTTACGAGAAACAAATAGGACGCGCATCTCGCTACACTATTTGCGACCTATTGTGCATCTCTCAAATCTTGGCACCGAAGTCCCGCGTGAAGCGCCAGGGATGATGTTGCGTGAGGTCCGTCCCAAGACCAAGCATGTCTCAGCAAATCGCATCTTCTTGTTCGGGCCGGGATCGATCTCCTCGTCCCGGCCGCACGGCTTTCTGCGGGCCGGCGCGCAAGGCCGAGCCAAGGCCGGCCGTCGCGCCACTCCCCGGCAGCATCTCGACGCGTAGGCCGCGCCCTGACCGGCCGAGCACCGTGCCACCGGCCGATCCGAGCGACATGTGTCTGGACGCAACGGTTGTCGCGGCCGCCAAGCCCCAATCTTGGCGCGGAAGGAGCACTGCCGAGATCACTCACGGGTCATCATTCGCCGGTCCCGCACCGGCCCTCGGGCCAGGGAATGTTACGCTGTTCTCGGACGTGCCGCCCTACCGCTGGGAACATGGAACTTGTAGGACCCTTGCATTGCGAGCGGCCACGCCGATCATCGGCATGCGCATGAGGGCCACAGGGCTCCTCCGCAGCCCGCACGGGACGACTGACGACTTTCCCGCGCGAGAAATCGCGACGCAGAGGTTCCCCGCCGGGCAGACGGCGCTGCTCGTGCCTGTCGTGGCGCCAAGGACGATGTGGCCAAGGCGTTCTAGGGACACTTGGGTTTCATGGCACGGCACAAGGCGATCATGCACCATCTGGCCCAAGGACAATGTCTACCGCAAACGGCTTGATCCTCGGCGACCCGCGTTCTTCAGAGCCTCAACTCGAACGTGCACTGCATCCCGTTGGCATCGAAGCTACGCACGTAATTCTCGACCGCGCCGGCAATCGTGCGGGTCCCATAGCCCACCCGCTCGGGAATGGTCATTTGGGACATCCCGTGCTCCGTCCATACTATACGGAGCCGCCGGGAGCCGTTGACGGCGAGATGCCACTTCACAGCGAGCGTGCCGCCAGGCACCGCCAGCGCCCCGAACTTTAGTGCATTGCTGGCAAGCTCATGCAGGGCCCGCCTTAGCTTGGCCGCCGGCAACGGAAGAAGGGTAATGCGCCCCCCTCCCAACGTTAGGCGCCCGGGGTAGGCCAGCATGTAGACGCCTAGCAACTCTTCCACGATCTGGAGAAGCTCCGCCTCTCGGCTTGCCCGCAGCAAGAGAGGTGCGTGCGCTACACGCGTGGTGAGCTGGTTGCGATGCCACACCTCAACCGGCATCCACCGCCCGCGACGGTTTGAAAGGCCGAACCCATGGCATTGCATGGCGTCCAGCACGGCCTTGCCCGAAAACTTGGTCAGGCAGTAGTTGCAAAGCGCTACGATGGGCTGGTCCTCGAAGGCCTGGTTGGCGAGCCGTTCAAAATTCAGAAACGCGTCCAGGCTCTGTTCGTAAAGCGACGACAGATTGCCGCCGCTTCGGACCCCGCGGTACCCCTTCGCCAGCGCCTGGTCCTTCCAGCACAGCATGCCCTTGACTGCTTCCGCAGCGCTCCATGTTCCCCACGTCCGGTACCATTCGTCGTGACTGATGATTTGCATCTGGCCGGCCGCAACGCGCTGGTCGAAGTCGGGCACGGCCATGCGCATCGCGCTTCTCGCCCTCTCGGCCCCCCACGGATCGCCGGCAATCCACAGACACGACTCGTGGGATTCCAGTCCGGCCTTGTAGTAGGGGATGAGCACCTCGCCGAGCTCGTCGGCCGTGCCGTAGAAATGGCACACGTGGTCGCCAGCCCGGAGCCAATCAAGATCGGCGGGGCGGCGATGGGAGCTGCGCATGCTTCTCTCCAGGTCCGGCCATCAGTCCTCAGCCGTTCCACACCGGTCCAACAATCCACGCTCGTCAATTAGCCTTTGGTGACGGTCAGCGTGTTCGCAAAAGTCCGCCCGCAAATACACCCGGCGGCAGATCCCTACATTTGCCTCTTTTAGGCCCTTTGTGCGCAGTATGATATTGGTTGTAGACTAGCCATTGTTGTTGCGGCCCGCCCGACCCGTCGGATCGGAGGACAAGCACCGTGTTGACGAGGCGGCTTTCCAGGCGTGCTCTCTACCAGCAAGTGCGTGATGTTCTGGCCAGCCGTATTGCGGCCGGTGAATGGAGGCCGGGCGTCGCTCTGCCCAGCGAGGCCGACTTGGCGCGAGAGCTTGGCGTGAGTTCCGGTACCACGCGCAAGGCTCTCAAGCTGCTCGAAGCGGAACGCCTGCTTACCCGCCGCCAGGGACACGGGACGTTTGTCACTGACCCGGCGTCCGATGAGCACGCTCTGCGATACACCAATATCTGTACCGGCGACGGCGAGCGGATCGCCAGCGAGGTCGAGGTGCTGGAGGTGTCCAAGGGGCTCGCCAGCGAGGCCCAGCGCAACCGGTTGGGACTGCGCCCCGATGGCGAGACATGCTGCATTCGGCGCGTCCACCGGTGCGATGGCGAGCCATTCATCGTCGAAGAGATCGCCATGCCGTCGGTTCTATTCCCCGGGCTCGTCGAGCGCGGGGACTTGTCCCGCTCGATTGCCTCATTGGCGCGCGAGTTCGGCATTCTGCTGGGCAGGGCAGAAGAGCGACTGTCCGTGGGCGCCGCCACGGAGTTTGGCGCCAAGCTGCTGCGCCTCCCCGTCGGCGCGCCGATACTGATGCTGGATCGCCTCATCCACTCGGTGGACGGCACACCGGTTGAATGGTGTCTCCGCCAGGCGCATCTCGACGACAAGTATTACGACGCCAAGCTTGACTGATAGGGGCCATGGCAGACCCCAAGTTCACGCGGCCCTGCCGATACGACGCGTGCGCATGATGCGCTCGCGCTCCTGTGGCGAGGTCATCGCCTCCCACAGGTCAGTGCGCCTCCCTACGTTCGGCCAGAGCTCGGGCTGTTGCGTCGGCTCGGTTTGGCGCTTGTTGCGACCGCCAAAAGGTCAACGTTGCAGGGTCCTGTACGGGGCCCAGCAGGATCGGCTTGATGTCGCCGCCGCGACACCGAATTGGAGAACGCGGATCAGCCACGGCCTTCTGTCACGTACTGAAGGG
>JAFMSC010000599.1 GCA_017353825.1 Hyphomicrobiaceae bacterium
CACCTCCTTCGTCGCTACGATTGCTACCGGCTGGAGCGACCCTTACCGGGTGGGACTGGCTCCCACTGAGAAACCGCGCCTTTACACGGCGCACTAGAAAGCCTGGACTACAAGGACGGCACCGTCGGTCTCGGTACCGGGGGCGTAGACCTCAACGTGCCGGCCGGCTTCTACTTCCTGTCTGCGCAGGATGCGCGGCGGGTCATTGTCGAGGCTTGGCGGAACCCGCCCAAGGCGGCGGAGCACGTGCTCGGCATGGTCATGCCGGCCGCCAAGACGCCGCTCGATGATGCGTGGGGGGCCGTCATCACCTACGACGATGACGGCTACGTGTCTGACGAGGACGCGGCCAGCGTCGACTACACGTCCCTGCTAAACGAAATGCAGCAGGCGACCGCGGAGTCGAGCAAGGAGCGTGTCAAGCAGGGCTTCCCATCTATTCGTCTCGTCGGCTGGGCACAGCCGCCGTTCTATGACCGCACAACCCACAAGCTGCACTGGGCCAAGGAGCTGGAGTTCGGGGGGTCGGCCCAGCACATGGTGAACTATGACGTTCGCGCCCTCGGGCGCCGGGGCGTACTGAACATCAACTTTGTAGCCAGCATGGACCAGTTCGACGAGATCAAAGGCGCGATCCCCGCAGTCATGGCCATGCCGCAGTTCGAGTCAGGCTCGCGCTATCAGGATTACGTGCCAGGCGTGGATAAGGTCGCCGCCTACGGCATCGGCGGCCTCGTTGCCGGCAAGCTGCTGGCCAAGGCCGGGGTGCTGGCGATCGTGCTGGCCTTCGCCAAGAAGGCGTGGATTTTGCTGTTCGTGGCGCTCGGCGGGCTCTGGCGCTTCGTCGCCCGCCTGTTCCGGAGGGCCCCGGCGGCCTGACGGCGCATTCGCTGTCCGCGGAATTGGCCCGGCACAATGTCCCGAACCCAATAGGCGACAAGCGCGCCCGCAGGGCATTTGAGGGCCTTGGCGCTAGGTCGTTGGCTGTTGTCCGCGCCCGGAATGACCGCCGTATGCCGATGGCACCAAGCGGCATTCGAGGCTGCCGTTCCTTTAGGGTCGGCCAGAGGGTCGGCCAGATGTTGGGTAACGTTGGCCCGGGCCTGGCGGCAGTCGCGGCAGCGCGGCATTTGCGGTCCCGCATACCGATCTTGACAGCGACGAGGGCCTTGTTTATCTCAGATCGCGACTCGTTAGCACTCAGTCGATGCAAGTGCTAACAGGCGCAATCCCGTGCTCTCACCGGCCGAACGGCCCTTTCACCTCTGAAAAAGCGGAGTGTCTTTCCTCATGAAATTCCGTCCCTTGCACGACCGCGTGGCGGTCCGCCGCGTCGAAGCCGAGACCAAATCGGCAGGTGGAATCATCATCCCCGACACCGCAGCGGAAAAGCCTCAGCAGGGCGAGATCGTGGCCGCCGGCCCTGGCGCCCGCGACGAACAGGGCAAGCTCGTGCCCCTCGACGTGAAGAAGGGTGACAAGGTCTTGTTCGGTAAGTGGTCGGGCACCGAGGTGAAGATCGATGGGCAGGAGCTGCTCATCATGAAAGAAAGCGACATCATGGGGGTGCTGGACAGGGAGAAGTAGGCCCCCGCGTGCGTAGCCGGCGGCCCTGATCCAGCCGCTTTGCCCCGATCTTCCGTCCACAACCCAGCGTCAAAGTTCTAGGACTAGGAGCTGATACAGCCATGTCTGCCAAAGAGGTTAAGTTTTCCGCCGAAGCCCGCGAGCGCATGCTGCGCGGAGTTGATGTCCTCGCTAACGCCGTGAAGATCACGCTCGGTCCCAAGGGCCGGAACGTGGTGATCGAGAAGTCGTTCGGCGCGCCGCGCACCACCAAGGACGGTGTGACCGTGGCCAAGGAGATCGAGCTTGAGGACAAGTTCGAGAACATGGGCGCGCAGATGGTGCGCGAGGTCGCGCAGAAGACCAACGACCAGGCCGGCGACGGCACCACGACCGCGACCCTTCTCGCCCACGCCATCGTCAAGGAAGG
>JAFMSC010000600.1 GCA_017353825.1 Hyphomicrobiaceae bacterium
CCGGGGGGGCGCGCCGCTCACGCGGCAAGTTGCGCACGGCGTTGCGCATCTCCTCAAGCGCCCAGCGCAGGTTGACGGCCGTGGGCCGCTGCGCAGCGAGGAAAGCCATGGCGCGGTCGAGCGCGTCGTCGGATTGATCGGCCCGCAACGCGAGGCAGACACCGTAGGCCGCCGTCGCCCCGATCAGCGGTGCGCCCCGCACCTGCATGGTCTTGATCGCCCGCCCTGCGTCTTCCACCGTCGTTAACCGCACGACCGCCAGCTCATGCGGCAACCGGGTCTGGTCGATGATCTCCACCGACCACCCATCGGCCGCGAGCCAGATCGTCCGGTAAGGCTTGCCGCTGATGTTCAAGGCGTCAGTCCAGCGTGTGCACCGAGCTACCCATTGGGATATGGAGCGTCTCGGCGAGGCCGCAAGCGGGGCAGGTGAGCGCGTACCATTGCGCATGAGGCCGCGCGGAGCGGTCGATGATCTGTAGTCCGTCCGCACCGCAGGCCGGGCAGGCTATGGGGCTACCAGGTTCGCTCCGCGCCGCCGCAATCCGCCGCATCGCCTCCTTTTGCTGCTCGGGCGTCAGTGGCATCGGCTCAATGTCCCTCGAAGGTCATCAGGGCGTGACCGGTGACGCCCAGAGCGGCGAGCCTCTTCATGCCGCCCAGGTCCGGCAGGTCGATGATGAAGGTGGCGCCGGCCACCTCGCCGCCGGAGCGGCGCACCAGCTTCACCGCGGCTTCCGCCGTGCCGCCGGTGGCAATTAGGTCGTCCACGATCAGGATGCGTTGACCCGCTGTGATGGCGTCCTCATGCATTTCGATGATGTCCACGCCGTACTCAAGCGTGTACTCCTGGCCGATGGTCTTCCACGGCAGCTTGCCCTTCTTGCGCAAGGGCACGAAGCCGCAGCCGAGCTTGTCGGCGATGGCGCCGCCAAGGATGAATCCGCGGGCCTCGATCCCGGCCACGGCCTCCACACCGGTGTATGGCGCCGCCATCTCGTGCACGGCCAATTTGAAGCCCACCGCATTGCCCAAGAGAGTGGTGACATCTCGGAACATGATGCCCGCCCTGGGATAGTCCGGAATGGTCCGGATCAGGCCTTTCAAGTCTGGCACGGGCAGCCTCCACAACGGCACTCACTCGCAGGTTGGGTCAAGCGCAGCGCAGACCCGACGCGACCGCGCGTCACTCGCTGCGCTGTTGGCTTATCGCATCGCTCCACGCAGCCTACGATGTCGGCCTCGCTCGGTCACCCTTCGCCGCGGACTTGGCGGCACGCTTCTTCCGCCACGGCGCATCGCGCTGCCAGTCTCCCGCCATGATGGAGCCGACCGGTTCGATGGTGTCCACCACCTCAGCCAAGCCATACTCGGCGATCTGGCGGCGCACCACCGCGGCGCTCTTGTAGGCACCGGGCAGCTCCGACACGTCCGGGAACCCGCAGAAGAAGCGGGCGTCGATGCCCCTGGTCTGCTCGGCCAACAGCTGATCCTCGGTCTTATGCGCGTGGCGCCGCATGAACACGGTGCGGGAAAAGTTGCGGCCCGCCCCGTGCGGTGCGAAGCCCAGGCCGTTCTCCGCATCGAGCCCGCGCGTGATCAGCACCGGCTCGGCCATGTTGAGTGGGACCAGCGTGAGGCCGCCGGAATCGGCGGCGAAGGCCGCCCAGGCCGGTGTGGCGCCCTTGGCGTGGTAGAATAGGCCGTCGGACTTGCGGAACACGAAGTTGTGCTCGTTCCAGAAGCGGTCCTTGACCTTGACGCCCAGGTGCGCGGCCACGGCGTCGTGGATGGCGAAGTGGTTCTCCTTGGTCCAGGTGCGGATCAGCTGCAGTGCGTCCCAGTAGGTGCGCCCGTCGTCCGTCTCGAACGGTATCCAGGCGTTGTGCGCCGGCGTCTCCGGCGACAGGCGCCGACGGTAGCTCTCCGCCAGGTCCATGCCGGCCTTGTAGAGCAGCGCGCCCGGCTTGCGCGACCCGTGGTGGGTAA
>JAFMSC010000266.1 GCA_017353825.1 Hyphomicrobiaceae bacterium
CACCAGCCCGAAGGTCATGCCCCCCCAGAACGGGCCGATGATGCTGCCGAGCCCCCCCAGCACCACGCCAGCGTACATGATGATGACGTACTCGAGCCCGACAAACGGGTGGAACGGGTAGTTGGTGGCCAAGAGCCCACCGGCGATAGCCGTTACGCCGGCCCCCAGCGCAAAGGCGATGCGGTGCGCACGGTCCACGTCGATACCCATGTAGAGGGCCGCCTCCGGGTTGTCGGCCGCTGCACGCAGCGACTTGCCGAGACGCGAGCGCGCGATCACGAGCGCGAGGGCGACGATGAGGGCCACCGACATCAGGGCGGCGATGCCGCGCGCCTTGTTGACGAACACGGAGACGAGGTCGCCCCACATCGGCCCGATCTCCCAGGCGCTGGCGGACAAGGGCGTGCGCACCGAGACCAGGATGGAGCCGAAGGCGATCAAGCCGGCGCTCTGAATGATGAGCGAGATGCCGAGAGTGAGGATGAGCTGGGTGAAGTGGCCCTCGCCCTCGACTTGCGCGCGCGTGCCGCTGACGCGGCCGACGAGTAGCTTGTGCACGAGATAGCCGGCGCAGAACAGCATCGGGCCCGCGAGCACGGCGGCGATATAGGGACCGACGGTCGAGCCGAAGAGCATCTCAACGCCAGCCGCCGCGAAAAAGAAGTAGGCGGCGTACATGCCGAGCATCATGAAGTCACCCTGGGCGAAGTTGATCACCCGCATGACCCCGAAGATGAGCGCCAGCCCCACGCACATCAGGCCGTAGATGGCGCCCACAAGCAGCCCGGCCGCCGCCGCCTGCAGGAAGTTCTCAACCAACTGGGCGGACATGTGCGGGGCCGCTCCTCATCCTGCGCTGCTTATGGCGCTCGCCAGCCAAGCGGCAACCTCCGGGTCGTAGTTGAACCAGGGCAAGCACGGCTCGCCATTGGTATCCGCGGATGGGATACGCGGGCCGTCGCGGTAGGTCACGAAATGCGACCGGGGTAGCGGGTGCTTCGCGAAGTCGATGACGTTGTCCGGTGTCGCCATCTCACGCTCCACAATAGGCCGGAGCACGTCGATGCGCTCTTGCGCGACCATGGCTCCTCGAGGTTCTCGCGCGCACGATGGCCGCTGCGCTTATGCCTTGGCGCCCTTGTTCGAGCCCGCGTGCCGGGCCCGGATCTCGACGCCGGCCCATTCCTCCACCACTTTGGCGATAGAGGTGAAATCGGACTGCGGGCCGAACTTCGCCTGCGTGACCGCCAGCATCTGGCGCACCGCTGCGCCGGCCACCATGGGGACCCCCAGTGCCTCGGCCTCGTCGACGCACAGGCGCACGTCCTTGTAGGAGAGGCCGGTGGCGAAGCCGAAGTCGAAGGTGCCGGGCAGGATGGAGCGGGGGAACTTGTCCTGCGTGGCGCTGTTGCGCCCGCTGCCGGCGTTGATGATGTCGATCATCACCTGCGGATCGATGCCCGCCTTGACGCCCATGGCCAGCGCCTCGGAGGACACCACCATGGCCGCCGCCGCGAGCAGGTTGTTGCCGAGCTTGGCGATCTGGGCGAGGCCGGGCTTTTCGCCGGTGTAGAACAGGCGGCCGAACGTCTTGAGCATGGGCTCGACCTGTGGGTAGCTGGCGCGCGGACATGACACCATCACCGCCAGGGTGCCCGCCTTGGCGCCCGCCACGCCGCCGCTGACCGGCGCATCCACCAGCGTGATGTTGCGGGCCGCCAGCGCGTGGGCCACGGCGGTGGCCACGGTCGGGCCTGTGGTGGACAGGTCGACGACGGTGCGGACCTTGGAGCCGCCGCGGATGCCGTTCTCACCGATTGCCACGCCGCGCACCACGTCCGGCATCGGCAGGCACATGAGCACCGTCTCGGCCTCGGAGGCGACCTCGGCCGGGGACGCCGCCACCGTGGCGCCGCGCGCGGCAGCAGGTTTCACCGCCTCGGGGTTGGTATCGAACACGGTGAGCTGGTAGCCGGCGTCCAGGAGACGCGAGGTCATGTGGCCGCCCATGCGGCCGACGCCGATGAAGCCCAGCCTTGTGGACAGGGGTGTGGCCATGGCGCGTCATCCTCCCTCTTCGCACGGGCGGCCGGCGAGGCTCATCATTGGTTCGTTGCGCCGAGTGTAGGATCGCGATGATCGCGCCGCCCCCGTTTATCGCCGGCCATTATATCAGAAATCGCAAATGGGGAGGGGCGAGCGCGCCATCGCATCGGGCGGCGTTGACGCTGTGCTCGTCGAAGGCGCCTCCCAGACGTATCGGGTCCGGGCTCCCGCACCCCGATGGAGTGCCAGGGGTGCCGGCGACAAGCGCCTCACTCCACCGAGATCGGCGACGCCCTGGCCGCTGGTTGGCGGAGGCTCGCATCATCATGACGGGGACGCGAGGCCCGGCTGCCGCCCAGGCCTGGCAAACGCGAGATCGTCGAGCTCCGTGGGGGCTGCCACCCTTTCCCATCGGCGGACCTCTGCGCAGTAGGCGACCGCGGCGAGCCCCGCTGCCGGGGCTCCCACGCAGGCGGGCGCGGGTGGCCGGGAGAGGGGCCCCTTCGCAATCGAAATCCGCTCGGCCGGCGGTCGGCCGGCCGCCCGTTACTGCCGGGCGACCTGGTCGAAGATTTGCGCAAATTCGATGGAACCGGGCTTCTGCAGCTGAGCTTCCATGCGGCTCTCCAGCGCGGCGAGAAGCTCGGCGGCGGTCTTGTTTTGCACGACCCCGTTGCGGGTGTAGCCGCCCTCGCTGAAGAAGTTGGCGGTGGGCATCTTGCGGCCCAGCGGCGTCATCATCTCCAGGCCCGTCGTCGGGCCGGCCAGGTTCATCAGTTCGATCTCGGCGCCGCTGAGGTTCGGGTGGCCGTAGGTGGCGGCGCTGTCCTTGAGGCCCTTGAGTTTCAGCACCTGGATCCACGGCCCAACGTCGGCATCGAGGTTGAGGGCGTGGATGCCAAGCCCGGCCGGCGTCATGGCGAAGCGCTGGTGCGCGCTCCACTCATCGGGCACCGAGCGGGCGGCGCGCAGCATCTTGCTCAGGATGGCGGCCTTGGCCTTGAGCTCGGCGGTGCGCGCCGCCAGCGTGCCGGGCGCCGCGGCCATGGCTGTCAGGCGGCGGGCGATTGCCTCGCCGTGCTTGACCAATTCGCCGGTGGAGTTGGCGTGCAGGAGCTGGGCGTAGCCGAGCGCCGAGGAGATCGGCTTGCCCTGCTTGGTCACGGGGTTGATGCCCGACTGCATGTCGTAGGTGCCCTGGCCGCCTGTCTCCAGCGCATAGACCCGCACCACCTGGTCCTTGGTGAGGCCGACCCTGAGCGCCTCCCTGGCGTAGCTCTGTTTGAACTCCTGTTCGGTGGCGCGCTTGGGCACGAAGCCGAACTGTTTCTTGGCATTGGCCACGAAGTCCGCGATCGTCGGCAGCGGCTTCTCGGGCGGCGGGGGTTTCGCCGTGGTCACGATCCTGGCGATGTCGGCAGGCAGCTCAGGCCCCTGGTATTTCGGCGGGTGGGTGGCGACGTAGTCCTCGGCCGTGAAGTCCTGGCCGAGCAGGCGACGCGCCTTGCGTACGTCGCGCTTGGCCTCCACCTTGCTCCAGTAAGCGCGATACTGGCGCTCGAATGCGCTGCGCGATTCGCGCCACGCAAGATAGAGGCGTCGCTGCTCCGGAGTGAGGCGCCGGCTGAGCTCTGGGGCAAGCTCTGGGGCCGTGCGGGGCGTGACCGCTTCCGACTTGGGTTGAGGTTGGCGCGCAGCGGCCTCCATCTCCGCGGCAACCACCGGTGCGATTGAGGCCACGGCCACCACTGCTAGCGCCGATAGGGTCTGCGGCAAGCCGCAGAGACCTGCCAGATGTCGTGGCGTGGTCATGGTGTCCTCTCCCCCTGGGTCGGGCTAGCGCGTCGAGCTGGCGGTCTCCTCGGGCAGCTTGGCGTTCTCTTCGGCGTCCCTGGCGAACAGCTCCTCGAGCTCTTGCGCGTAGGTCTTGGCGCGCTCGGTGATCTTCTCCATGTCGGTGTAATTCTTGTAATCCTCGTAAAGCCGGCGTCGATCCATCTCCCGGAAGGTATCCACCGTATAACGCACCTCTCGCTCGGCCAGTCCAAGGCCGCGCAGCACTTCGCGCGTCAGGTCGATCGCGGCCAGAAAGGTTTCGCGGCGCATGATCTTGATCCCCTCGTCCATCAGGCGGTGAATGTGCCGCCGGTCGTGCGCCCGCGCGTAGATCGGCACATGTGGGTAGTTCTGGCGCACCGTCCGGGCCGTGCGCAGCGACGCCTCGACATCGTCGATGGCCAGCACGAACGCCCGGGCCTTGCCGGTCTTCGCCGCCTCCAGAATCTCGGGCCGGCTAGCGTCCCCATAGTAGATCTGCGCGCCGAACTTGCGCACGAAGTCCACCTGCTCGGGGTCGGAATCCAACGCCGTGACGGGGATGCGCTTGGCGGCCAGGACGCGGGCGACGATCTGGCCGAAGCGGCCGAAGCCGGCAACGACGACGTGGCCGTCGTTGCTGGGCAGATCGTCAAACGCGCGCGCGGGCACGGCCTTGGGTGTGAGCAGCTCGTCCATCGCGAGCAGCAGCGGCGTGGCGGCCATGGACAGCGTGACGGCCACCGCCAGCAGGTCGGCCACAGGCCGGTCAAGGACGCCGGCCGACGCCCCCGCCGCGAACAACGCGAAAGCGAACTCGCCGCCCTGCGAGAGCACCAGCGCAAGGCGGCGCGCTGGCGCTGAGTCGAGCCCCCGCCACCGCACGAGAACGAACAGGATCAGCCCCTTGATGGCAAGAAGCCCGCCGACGATGCTCAGCACGAGATTCGGGCTCTGGGCGATCAGGCCGAGATTGAGGGACATGCCGATGGCGGTGAAGAACAGGCCGAGCAGTAACCCCTCGAACGGGGCGATGTCGGCCACGATCTCGTGGCGGTAGTCGGAGTCGGCCAGCAGCACGCCGGCGATGAACGCGCCGAGCGAGGCCGGCAGGCCGGCCCGCTGCATGACGAGCGTCACGCCGACCACGGTCAGCAGGGCGCTGGCCGTCATGGCCTCCTTGACCCTTGTGCGCGCCACCAGGCGATAGAGGCCGTTGAGGAGGTAGCGGCCCACCAGCACCACAGCCAGGATGACGCCCAGCGCCTTGGCCGCCGATGTCAGCTCAGTGGATGGGGCCGCTGTGGCCACACCGACTGCGAACAGGGGCACCAGGGCGATGAGGGGGATGGCCGCCAGGTCCTGGAACAGCAGCACCGCGAACGCCAGGCGGCCGTGGCGCAACGCCAGCTCGCCCTTCTCCTCCAGCACCTGCAGCGCGAAAGCCGTGGAGGACAGCGACAGTGCCAGACCCGCGAACACGGCCGCCTGCCAGGAAAGGCCGAAGGCGGTGGCGGCGGCCGCCAGCGCGATCCCGCTGAGCGCCACCTGCACGCTGCCCAGACCAAAGATGGCCGAGCGCATGGCCCACAAGCGTTTCGGCCGCAGCTCTAGGCCGATCACGAACAGCAGCATGATGACGCCGAACTCGGCGAAGTGCAGCACCGAGCCCACGTCGGAGACCAGGCCCAGGACAGCGGGGCCGATCAGCACGCCCACCAAGAGATAGCCCAGCACGTTGCCGATGCGCAGCAGCTTGGCGAGCGGCGCAGCCACTACCGCGGCAGCGAGGAAGAGGGCGACCTGGGTCAAGGTTACGTTGTCGTGCATTCCGCTTCCCGCTCTCACGCTTGAGTGACGTCACGCCGGACACGTACGACGGCAACAGACGTGCCAGCAACCCGCCATTGCCGTCCACGCACACCACAACTCCCCCACCACGCGGAAGGCGCCGGTATCGGCGTCAGGCCCAGGGGGCTAACCGTCCGGATGCGGGCAGGGGGTCCCGCCCCCTTGAAAGTCTCCCCCGAAACGGGGAATGCGCGCGGCCGGCCAGCCAGCCATCTAACTTTAGGATCGGCCCATCATGGGGGACGCCACGGAGCGCACCCTGCCCGGCGCCGGAAGGTCGGCGCGGGAAAAGATCAGCGGCCCACGTTCGATCATGGCAGATGGGCAGCACAAGTAGACTGGGCTGGGTCGATGGGGCTGGAGCGGCTCTCTCCATCCGGACACGTGTCGTGCGACGATGCTTGTAGTCCGGCGATGCTTGTAGTCCGAGGTGATCTCGCGCCAGCAGACGCAGGCAGAACCGCGCAGAACCGCACAGAACCGCACAGAACCGCCAGGAGTTGCCATCGTGGATCAGGC
>JAFMSC010000267.1 GCA_017353825.1 Hyphomicrobiaceae bacterium
CTGGAGCTGGGCCTGGCCAGACCGCCTATGGCGTGTCACAGAAGGGCTATCAACTCACCACCGGCAAGCGCGACCGGTTCATCATCAAGTCCCCAGTCCACCGGCAAAAGGCCACCGGCAGAAGGCCACCGGGCGGAAGGCTACCGGGCAGAAGGAATGCCTCGCAGGCGCCCATGTTCGCCAATGACATCGGGCACTGCGCAAGGTCGAGGTGGGCCATGCAAGCAACGGTGAGCCACGTCGAGGAGATCGAGATGGAGGGCGCGGCCGAGGCCGACGATGTTGTTCGTGGTCATGAGGCCCGACGCGTATGCCTGGGCCTCGAGGCATCCCCATGGCAAGGGTATGGGGGCAGCTTCATCGTGAAGGAATAGCATGCTGAGCGTACCGAAAGGCCCGACGGAGCAAACGGACGCGCTGCTGGTGCGCGGCGTTAGCCACCGCTTCGGGGCGATGCTGGCGCTCGACGATGTGTCGTTGGCCGTGCCGCGCGGCGGCCTCGTTGTGCTGCTGGGGCCGAACGGGGCTGGCAAGTCGACGCTGTTCGCCCTGATCACCCGGCTCTACGACAACGTGACGGGCGAGATCCGCATTCTCGGTCATGATGTGCGCCGGCAGCCGGCCGCGGCGCTGCAGCAGCTGGGCGTGGTGTTCCAGAGCCGCAGCCTCGACGCCGACCTCACGGTGTTGCAGAACCTCGCCTACCACGCGGCGCTGCACGGGATCGGCCGCGGCCCGGCGCGGCGCAAGGCGCTCGATGCGCTTGCCAAGGTCGGCATGGACGACCGCGTGGGCGCCAAGGTGCGCACGCTGTCGGGCGGTCAAGCGCGGCGCGTGGAGATCGCCCGCGCGCTGCTGCACGACCCTGCTTGCCTGCTGCTCGATGAGGCCACCGTGGGCCTCGACGTGGCCTCGCGCGAGGCCGCGCTCGCCATCGTGCGCGGACTCGTGAAGGAGCGGGGGGTGGGCGTGCTGTGGGCCACGCATCTCGTCGACGAGGTGGCGGACGGCGACCACGTTGTACTGTTGCACGAGGGGCGCGTGCGCTTCTCGGGGCCGGTGCCGGACCTGTTGGAGCTGGCGCACGCGCAGACCCTGCGCGACGCCTACATGCGCGTCACGGTGCACGCCAGCGCGGAGGCCCTATGACCGTCACGCGCACAGCCACCGGCACGCACGCAACAGCCCAGCGCCTCGGCGCGGCGAGCTACCTCGCTTGCTTCAGCGGCATCGTGTGGCGCGAGGTGCTGCGCTTCCTGCACCAGCGCGAGCGCTTCCTGGCGGCGCTGGTGCGGCCGCTGGTGTGGCTTTTCATTTTCGCTGCCGGGTTCCGCCAGGTGCTGGGTGTCTCAATCATCCCGCCCTACGAGACGTACGTGCTCTACGAGGTGTTCGTGACCCCGGGGCTGGTGGCCATGGTGCTCTTGTTCAACGCCATGCAGACCTCGCTGTCCATGGTGCACGACCGCGAGACGGGCACCATGCGCACGCTGCTGGTGAGCCCATTCCCGCGCTCGTTCCTGCTCGTCTCCAAGCTCATGGGAGGCGTCGCCGTGGCCCTGTTGCAGGCCTATGCCTTCCTGGCCGTCGCCTACTTTTGGGAGATCGAGCCGCCGCCGCTCGGCTATCTCACCGTGCTGCCGGCGCTCGTTCTGTCCGGCCTGATGCTGGGGGCGCTGGCGCTCTTCATGTCGTCGGTGATCCGGCAGCTCGAAAATTTCGCCGGCGTCATGAACTTCGTGATCTTTCCGATGTTCTTCGCCTCCTCGGCGCTCTATCCGCTGTGGCGCATCAAGGAGGCGAGCCCGTTGCTCTATGAGATCTGCCGCATCAACCCCTTTACCTACGCGGTCGAGCTGATCCGCTTCGCGCTCTACGCCCAGGTCGAGCCGGTCTCGCTGAGTGTGGTGCTCGGCTTCACGGCTGCGTTCCTGGCGGCGGCGATTTTCGCCTACAACCCCTCGAAAGGCCTGCTCGCCCGGCGCGGTGAGCCCGGCGGCGGAGGACGGTGACATGGCACCTTCCACGAGAACTGGAGGCTTGCTCGCCGCGCTGCTGATTCCCCTGTGGGCAGGAGCTGGCGCTGGCGAGGAGCCCAAGGTGGGCGACCCCAATGCGGACTGGCCGTGCGTCCAGCACAAGGTGGCGAAGCTGACCTCGGCGCAGATGTGGGACGGGCCACCGGTGGACGACATGGACCAGTGGCACGACAACGAGGAGATCGGCAAGCTCATCCCCACGCTCACCAACCGGCGCGTGCCCCTGGAGCAGGCGGTGGCGGCCATCGACGCCTTTGCCAGCGCGCAGCCGCAGGAGAAGCGAGACGAGACCCTGAAGCTCCTGTTTGCCGGCCTGTTGGCGAGCGTCAATGCCGACCGCGCCGTCGTCATGAGCGGCATCGAGCGCTTCCAGAAGCGCCAGCGGGCGCGTGCCGCCCAGATCGAGAAGCAGGCCGAGGCGATCCGGCAGCTGAAGGACAAGGCGGCGAGCGACGAGAAGGCGCGCGCCGAGCTGCCCGGTGCGGAAGACCGCTACAACTGGGACGCGCGCGTGTTCACCGAGCGGCAGCAGTCGCTGCCGCTCGTCTGCGAAATCCCGGCGTTGATCGAGCAGCGCCTGTTCGCCCTCGCCCGCGAAATCCGCGCGCAAATGCACGATTGACCGCAGGCCAATGGCCTCGCTTGGCTGGCGGAAATGAGCCCAACGACGCCGGTGATGGGCAGCCAGAGAGCCTGCGCCTCAAGTTTACGGGCTGCCCCTCTTCCGGCCAGGTTCCGCCTTGGCGGAGTTGGGGAGCCGGACAATCGCCTCAGTGCCGCGGGTCTGTGACGGGGTGGTCCTGCTCGTCGAGCAGGGGCACGCCGTAATCCAAGAGCACCTGGTCGAACTTGCCTTGGAGCTTGGCGATGAGCTGGTTGAGCTCGCGCTTCCAGTCGTCGTCGGAGGGGCGCACGCCGAAGGTGATGCGGTAGGCCATACGCGGACCCGCCGTCTCCTTCAGCAGCGGTACCACGGCGAGTTTATCGCCGCCGTGGGTCGCAAAATAGCCGGCGATGGGTCCCCACAGGACGCCGGCGTCGATGGCGCCGGACCTGATGTCCGCCATCATGCTCTCGGCGGGCGACTCGTAGCGGCGGTCCACCATCAGCGGATAGGGCTTGGCCCTTACCATCAGGCCGAGGGCGGCCATGGTGGCGGAGGGCGGGGTGCCGGCGATCAGACCGATGCGCTTGTCCTTGAGGCGCTCGTCGGCGAGCCGGTCGACACCGTCGAGGCCGCTGCCGGGGCGGTAGACCAGGGCGTATGCGGATCGGTAGTAGGCGTTGGTGTTGAGAACAAGCTCGTCGCCCTGGGCGTAGCCGATCACCACGTCGCACTTCTTGGCGAACAGCGTGTTGCGGATGAAGCCCGTGGCCTGCGGGAACCACATGTACTCCACGGGCACCTTGAGCTCGGCGGCGACCGTCTCGGCGATCTTGTTCTCGAAGCCCTCGCTCTTCTCGTTGGAGAACGGCATGTTGGCAGGGTCCGCGCACACGCGCAGCGCCTGCCGGTCGACGAGATCGATGCGATGGCCCTCGGCGGCGTGCGCCAACCTCACGGCTCCCCACGCGCTCATGGCGCCGATGAGGAGCACCCCCAGCAGCGCCGCCGCGCCTGTGCTACTTGGCGCCGAAGCAGGCCTTTTCATACTTGTCCGCCGCTTCAGGTTTGTCCGCGCGCTTGGGGGGTCGTCCGCGTGGCAGCCCGCCCTCGGCGCGCGCCTTCAGGTACACGTAGATATCGTCAATATAGCACATCACGTTGGGGTTGTCGCCAAGCGCCGGCATCACGTTCTGCTGGGCGGCGCCGACCACTTGGCGGCCGCTGGCAACAATCTGCAGGAACTCCGGATAGTTGAGCCTCTTAGCCGACTCGACGAGGGCTGGGGCATAGGTCGAGCCCTCGCCGTCGGGGCCGTGGCAGACGTGACACTCAGAGTGGTAGCGCCGGAAGCCGGAGTAGGTGTACCAGTCGACGGTGCCGTCAGCAGCGATGTTGAAGGTCGGGAAGCCGTCGGCCGTCTCCCACTTGCCGTCCTTTACCTTCTTGCCCGTCTGCTTGTCTGTCTGGGCCTTGTCTGTCTGGGCCGTGGCCTGCAGGGCCGCGACCATGCCGAGCGCGCCAATCAATGTCAGGAGAGACTTGGCTCGTCTCACTAGGGATCCTCGAACGCTGGAGTGGGCAGAGAGCGGTTAAGCCCGCCGAGAAAAGGACCAGCGCACCGGTGGGCGCGCTGGTCCTTCTCTTGTTCGCAACGCCTAGGGCAGCTGGAACACCGTGAGCGTGCCGCCCAGGTTGGTGTAGTCGCGCAGGCCCGCGTAGCCGCCGACGGCACCCAGTCCGTCGGTGGGGTTGGTGAGGCCCGCCGCCAGGCCGATGCCGGCCCAGCCGCCGACGCCCGACAGCACCGCCACGTACTGCTTGCCGCCGTGCATGTAGGTCATCACGTTGCCGATGATGCCGGACGGCGTCTTGAACTTGAAGAGTTCCTTGCCGTCCTTCTCATCGACCGCCTTCAGGTAGCCTTCGAGCGTGCCGTAGAAGACCACGCCGCCAGCGGTGGCGAGGGCGCCGCCCCAGGCAGAGAACTTCTCCGGGATCGACCACTTGATCTTGCCCTCGCCGGCATCCCAGGCAATGAAGTTGCCCATCCCGCCGTGGCTGCCCGGCGCCGGGAACATCGACAACGTCGCCCCGACGTAAGGCTGGCCGGCAGTGTAGGATACCTTGAACGGCTCGTAGTCCATGCAGACGTGGTTGGTCGGCACGTAGAACAGGCCGGTGGTTGGCGAGAATGCTGCAGGCTGCTGGTCCTTGCTGCCGAGCGCCGCCGGGCAGATGCCCTTGGTGTTGACGTCCGCCCCGTTCTTGAAGGTCGAGTACTTGTCCACGACCTGCGGACGCCCGTACTGCGGGCTGTTCTTGTCCATCACGACGCCGGTGGTCCAGTTCACCTGCGGGTCGAACTTCTGGGCAACGAGCAATTCGCCGGTGACGCGGTCAAGCGTGTAGGCGAGGCCGTTGCGGTCGAAGTGCACGAGCGCCTTGCGCGTCTGGCCGCCGACCTTGATGTCGGCGAGGATCATCTCGTTGATGCCGTCAAAGTCCCACTCGTCGAACGGCGTCATCTGGTAGACCCACTTGGCAACGCCGGTGTCGGCGTCGCGGGCGAAGATCGACATGGTCCACTTCTGGTCGATCGGCTTGCCATCGGGGCCCGCACGCTGCGCCGGGTTCCAGGTCGAAGGATTGCCGGTGCCGTGATAGAACAGGTTGGTCTCGGGGTCGTAGGAATACCAACCCCACGTCGTCCCGCCGCCGATCTTCCACTGGTCGCCGGTCCAGGTCTTGAGCGAGGAATCCTTGCCGATCGGCTTGCCGAGCGACGTGGTCTTCTCAGGGTCGACCAGGATCTCGTCGTCAGGCCCGATCGAGTAGGCGCGCCACACCAGCTTGCCGGTGTTCATATCGTAGGCCGTGACCCGGCCGCGCACGCCGAACTCGGCGCCGGAGACGCCCACGATCAGCTTGTCCTTCACCGGTAGCACGGTGGCGGTATTGGTTTCGCCCTTCTTCGGGTCGCCGTTGACAGCCTTCCACACCTCCTTGCCGGTCTTGGCGTCGAGCGCGACGACGGTGGTGTCAGCCTGGTGCAGGAAGACCTTTCCATTGGCGTAGGCCACGCCGCGATTGACCGTGTCGCAGCACATCACCGGGATCACGGAAGGATCCTGCTTGGGCTCGTATTTCCACAGGATCTTGCCGTCCTCCTTGAGGTCGAGGGCGTAGACGATGTTGGGAAACGGCGTGTGCACGTACATGATGTCGCCGATGACCAGCGGCGAGCCCTCGTGCCCGCGCAGCACGCCCGTCGAGAACGTCCAGGCGACCCGGAGATTCTTGACGTTGTCGCGCGTGATCTGGTTGAGCTTGGAGTAGCGCTGGTTGGCGTAGTCACCCGTCTGGATGGCCCACTGCTCGGGCTTGGCTGTCTGCTTCAATACGTCGTCATTAGCGGCGCCCGGGACCGCTGACGCAATCAGCGCCAGGGCTGCACCCGCGAGTGCATATCTGCGCATGGGGTCCTTCTCCTTGGGTGTTGCAATTTGTTGTTAGATAGATGTCTGGCACGAGCGGCAGTGTTTGCACCATTCTCGCCAGACTGCAAGTTAAAAA
>JAFMSC010000601.1 GCA_017353825.1 Hyphomicrobiaceae bacterium
CAATGCGGCTACCTGTGCGAGACCTACTCAAAGGCCATCGCCGACGGCAACGAGACCAAGCTCAACCTGTGCGTCCCCGGCGGCAAGGAGACGAGCCGCATGCTGAAGCGGCTCCTGGAGGAGACCGGGCCGGCCATGCCACCTGGCAGGTCCGAAGCCGCTGGCGTGCCGACGCCGCCCTCGGCCAAGACGTGCGAGCGCGGCACGCGCGATGCGCCGGTCGAGGCCATCTTCCGCATGGCCACGCGGCTCAACGGCAAGGGCTCGGAGAAGGACACACGGCATGTTGTGTTCGACATCGCCGGCAGCGGGCTGAATTACGCGCCGGGCGACAGCTTCGGCCTTTATCCCAGGAACGACCCGGAGCTGGCCGACGCAGTGCTGACAGCCCTCCGGATACCGCCGGATTTCCCGATCGGCGGCAAGCCCATCCGCGCCGTGCTGATCGAGGACTGCGCACTGGGCCTCGCGCCCGACATGCTGTTCGAGCTGATGAGCTATCTCGTCGGCGGCGAGCGGCGCCAAAAGGCCAACGCACTGGCCAAGGGCAAGGACCCTGACGGCGACGCCGCCACCCTCGACGTGCTGGCGGCGATCGAAAAATTCGCCCCCATCCATCCAGACCCCGAGGCGTTCATCGAATGCCTGGAGCCGCTGCAGCCGCGGCTCTATTCCATCGCCTCCTCGCCGCTCGTCACGCCGAGCCAGGTTCACTTGACGGTGGATGCCGTGCGCTACGCCATCGCCGGCCGCCCGCGCCTGGGCGTCGCCTCCACGTTCCTCGCCGATCGACTGAGGCCAGGCAGCGGCGTCAAGGTCTACATCCAGAAGGCGCAGGGCTTTGCCCTGCCCAAGGATGGCGGCACGCCCATCATCATGGTCGGCCCGGGCACCGGCATCGCGCCGTTCCGCTCGTTCCTGTGGCAGCGCAAGGCCGCCAAGGCAAAAGGCAAAGCATGGCTGTTCTTCGGCCACCAGCACGAGGCCGCGGACTTTTTCTACCGCGACGAGTTCGAGGCGTTCGCCAAATTCGGCACGCTCACGCGCCTGTCCACCGCCTGGTCGCGTGACGGTCACAAGAAGGTGTACGTGCAGGACCGCCTGCGCGAGGCCGGCCCCGAGGTGTGGGCGTGGCTCAAGGACGGCGCGCATTTCTACGTGTGCGGCGATGCCAAGCGCATGGCCAAGGACGTGGAGAACGCGCTGGTCGAGATCTCTTCCCGGGCCGGCCAGATGAGCCAAGCCGGCGCCCGCGACTTCCTAGCCGAGCTCAAGGCCGCCGGCCGTTACCAGGCGGATGTGTATGAATGAGCAAGTCGGCGCGGCATTCGAGGCCTTCCGAGAGCCCTCGCCTCCCCTGCCTCCTTGCGGGGGGAGCGCCACCATCCTCACCGCAATGGGCAGAATGACACCGGCATCGCCCCACAACCCTGCTTGGCGCCATGCGATCAGACCCGGACGGCCCGGAGGGTCTGACACCGCCGCCCAGAGACGCCCGAGCGCGCTCAGCCCGCGTCGCATGCAGCCTCTCGCCACGCTGCCGCTGTTCCTTCCCCTGGAGGGGCGGCGCGCCATCGTTGTCGGGGGCAGCGAGGCTGCAGCGTGGAAGGCGGAGCTCCTGTCCGCGGCAGGCGCCAGGGTCGCGGTTCTTAGTCCCGAGCCGTGCGCCGAGATGGAAGCGCTCGCCGCGGGCCCGCCCGGTGGCACCTTGCGCTTGGAGCGCCGTCGATGGTCGGGATCGGACTTCGAGGGCGCCGCGTTGGCGGTGGCCGCCGCCGAGGATGAGTCCGAGGCCGGGGCCGTCTTCGCCGCGGCCAGGGCTCGGGGCGTGCCCGTCAACGTCATCGACAGGCCCGCCTTCTGCACCTTCCAGTTCGGTGCCATCGTCAACCGCTCGCCGCTCGTCGTGGGCATCTCCACCGACGGCGCCGCGCCGGTGCTCGGCCAGGCCGTGCGCTCGCGCATCGAGGCGCTGCTG
>JAFMSC010000268.1 GCA_017353825.1 Hyphomicrobiaceae bacterium
CCAGCACGAACGCGGCGCGGGCCGCCGTGCGCCAGTCGCCGGAGACCTTCGACAGCCCGCCTACGCGGCGGCGCTGGCCGACGGGGATTTCGACGATGCGCAGGCCGGCGGCGGCGGCGCGCATCTGCATCTCGAGGTTCCAGCCGAAGCCTCGTTCTGCCATGCCGAGCCGCTCGAGTGCGTCGCGGCGAATCGCCCGGAACGGCGACATGTCCGTGAAGCGAACGCCGTAGAGGAGGCGGATGGTGAGGCCGGCGAGGCGGCCGGCAACGATCTGCGCCGCGCTGAGGCTGCCCGGCTCGCGCTCGCCTCCCAGCCGCGATCCGAGCACGAAATCGGCGCGCTCACTCGCGATCGGCTCCAAGATTGCTGGGACCATATCCGGCCGGTCGCTGCCGTCGCCGTCGATGAACAGAACGACGGTGCTGGTAGGCGCCAACGCAGCCAGTCCCGCCAGCATGGCCTGTCCGTAGCCGCGGATGGGTTCGACGACGACTCTCGCGCCAGCCGCAGCCGCTCGCTCCGCCGTGCGGTCGGTGGACTGCCCATCGACGACAATGACCTCGCCCACACCGCTCGCCAGCACTGCCGTCACGCACGCACTGATGGCCGCCTCCTCGTTGAGGCAGGGGATGATGACGCCGACGTGCCCCCACTCCCCGCCTGAGCCCATGCTCAGAGGCTCCAGCGCAGCCCGCAGCTGGCGCAGCACTTGGGTGGAGACTGTGAGTGCAGCGCTGTGCGAAACCTCTGGTAGGCCGGTCCGTTCCAGATCGCCCGCAAGGTGTCCTGGGTCGCATCGCCCAGGGTGTAGTTCTCATAGCCGCGCTGGGAGAACGGCGCGATGCAGCACGGCAGTGTGCGGCCGTTGGCCGTGACGTACATAACGGTCCAAGGGCGCCGGCATAGCGACCAGGGGCTCTCGTCGGTCGTGCGCGCTAGGCTCTCGCCGGGCTCGGTTGCCCCCGAGGCATTGAAGCGGATGCCGAGCGAGCGGGCGATCGCCGTCGCCGCATCGAGATGGCCCTGCTCCTGCCTCGTAAGCCGCTCGAACAGGGCCTGGTCGGGTCGAGCCAGGCCGATGGCGTCGTCGTCGAAATAGACGAGCCGCTGGAGGTACACTTCGCCCACGCCAATGTTATGGGCGATGCGCACGAAGTCGGGCAGCTGCGCGATGGTCTCCCTGAGCCCCGTCAGCCACAGCGACACGCGCGGGCGGCCGAGCCCCTCGCGCTGCTGCATGTCGGTGAAAGCCCGCACGTTGCGGACGATGCGGTTGAAGTAGTCCTTGCCGCGGATGCGCAGGAAGGTGCGGGCGTCCGCCGCATCGAGGGAGACGCGCAGCTCGTCGAGCCCGGTTTCGCACAGCTCACGGCCCCGCCGTGCCGTGAGTACCGTGCCGTTGGTGTTGAAGAGCACATAAGCGCCGCGCCCCTTGAGGTAGCGCACCATGCGCGGTAGCTCCTTCACCAGCATGGGTTCGCCGACGCCATGCAGCACCACGCGGGGGATGTTGGGCACCGGGTCGACGATACGGGTGAACAGCTCCCAGCTCATGTCGGCTGGGGGCTCAAGGTCGGCATAGGTGCGAGGGCAGGTGGTACAGAGCAGATTGCAGCGGTTTGTGGTCTCCAGATAGAGACACACCGGATCAGAGTTGGCCGTCGGGCCGAGCGCATCCCCGATGCTCTCGTGATAGCGCGCCGGATCGACGGGGCGGGCCTGCGCGCGTACTGTCATGTCGTCTCTCCGATGGCGAGCGTGGTAACTCTGCGCCGCTCCTGCCACAGGTCGCAGGCGAAGGCGCCCAGGACGGCCATGGTGAACACAGCGATGCGAGCCTCATAGGACGGCAGGGCATCGCCGGGAACAACGTCGTAGAAGAGGACGCTGGCGCTGGTCATTACCCAGGCTGACGCTGTCGGCGCCAGGGCCAGGAACGGCACCAAGCCCACGAAATACCACGGGTAGTTGGGCGAGATAAGAACCAGGAACGCCACCAGCATCCAGTTGGTTGCTCGCAGGGAGGCCTGTGGCGTGCGATCACGGTCGGACCTGAAGCCAATCGCGAGCGCCATGGCGGCAAGTACAGCCAAGGCCGCCGCCAGGTAGGCCGCGGCAGCGTGGGGAAGCGGCCCTGTCGCCTGCTGCAGCAACCAGAGTGGCTTGAGGCCGGTTCCGGAGGCAATGCCCTCCTCCTCGACATAGCCCGCAACGAAGCCGAACACGCCCCACCCCACGGAGAGATAGGGTACGTACGCCAGCATGATGGTGGCCGCCACGCACAGCGGCAGACGCCAATCCCACGGCCGCCACAAGACGGGTAGGGCAAGCGCGGCGAGCGGCTTGATGAGCGCCCCGAGCGCGATCAGCACGCCGGCGAGCAGGGCCCGACCTCGCACGTAGACGAGCAGGCCGCCGAGCAGCAGGGCCAGCATGGCCGCATCCACGTGGCCGTTGCCCGCGACCTCCCATACGGGTAGCGGGTGCCACGCATAGGCTGCCACGCCCGTCATCGGCTGCCCAAGCTGCCGCAGCAGCGCAATCATGGCGGCAATGCCCGCGGCCTCGAACAGGACGAGGCCGATTTTTATGGCCAGGACGCTTTCGCCAATGCGCGTTAACGCCAGGAACAGGACTTGCGCCCCAGGCGGATAGAGTGTGACGGCGTAATCTGCGCGGTTGATGTGCACCCAGACGCTGGGATCGCGCAACCGCGTCAACTCGCCAGCGGCTGGAACATAGCGGTAGGGATTGATGCCCGCGGCCTCGACGCGACCATCCCAAATGTAGCGGTAGATGTCGCTGGAGAGGGTGGGTTCTGAGAACAGCAGCATCGCCCGCATGCCTGCTGCGCCGATCAGCACGATGGCCAGGGCGGCCTTGTGGTGGGCCGGGATGACCGCACGGCCGGCCGCAAAGGCGCAGCCGGCCGCGATCGCATAGGCTCCGATCAGGACCCAACCGCCGAGGCGGAAATGCAGCACAACTGCGGCGGCCGTGACCACGCACAGGCCGAGCGCCATGACGGCAAGCCGGAGGATCGGCCAACTCCGCATCCAACCGAGGGCGACAAGCCAACACATCACGAGCGGATACCTATGGCACGACTGTCGCCGATGCGCGCCCCCAGCCCGTGCTCCTCAACGAGGGTCGCCAGGCATGCACGCGTCCAGGTCGCGGGTGTCGGAGCTCCCACACTGCGAAACGGCCTTCCATCGAGCACCTCATCCACGAGCGCTCGCAGCGTCTGCGCAGTATCCACGTCGTACCACGTCGGCAGCACGAGCACCGAGAGCCCGAGAGCCTCCGCCCGTTCCAGCGTCTGAGCCAAGACGCGGTCCGTGCTCCAAGCGATGTCGTCGAAGAGCGCTACATGCAAGCGTCCCATGCCGATCAGATAATACCCTCCATCGGTTGAAGGCCCGAGTACGATGCGATCGCTTGCTGCAGCTAGCACCGTCGCGGCGGTCACAAGATAGCCCACAGGCAGCGTCGGGCTGTCGGAGTTGATCAGGCAGACGGTATCGTTGCCAGCCGAGAGCAGGGCCGCCGCGGCATCACGCAGGCAATCGCCCAACGTGGGCGCCCCGGTCTCGATCAATCCAAAGCTCTCCGGCAAATGCGCCCTGAAAAAAACCTCGGATCCCGCGGGAGCATACGCGACCCAGCCGTTGATGTTGGCGAGCCTGGCAGCGGCCACAATGTTGTCGGCGGCATCGCGCAAAAACGCCGTATTAAGCATCGCGGCCTCGTTCTCCGTCAGAGGAGGTACCAAGCGAGTCTTGGTCCGCCCGGCGATGGACGCTTTGGCCATGATGGCGATGGCGCACCTGGGCTGCTCATGCCGGTTCACACCCTGGGTCATCTACGCTCCACCCTCGCTGGCGGCGCTGGACCGTTGCCGCCCGGCATTCTCGCCCGAAGACAGTGGCATAGCAGAGGCCCGCCCGCAGACTTCGTTCCAATTCCTTGAACGGTTACACCGGGGCACCCAAAGAGAAGCACGCAACCGAGCCCTCATACACCGCGTTGGGCGGATGCACGAGGCGATGGGCGGCAGCCGCCCCGTTCGACTCGATCCGCACACAACCTGGGTAGGGATTGCCGATGCCCCTGGCCGATTCGACGCTGCGGGACCGCGTGGCGGTGGCGACGGGCCGAGGCCGGGGCACGGGCAAGCATCAGCCTGTCCTTACGCGCAGTGCGGGGGCGCGCGCTTGTATTTGCGGAGCGCGCCCCAGTTCGGTCGGAACTGTCGAAACGCGACTCTCGGGGTCGCTCTTTTGGGTCAGGTGGGTAGGAGGTTCCTCGAGCCAACCCTGAGCACGACAGGGATCCGCCAAAGCCCTGGGACGCGGAGCGGAATTCTATCCGCCTACGCCACCATCGGTGATGGGAGCGACCCTTTCGACAGTATCGGTCAAAGGCGTTGGGCGCTGCTCGTCTGCTTCCGGAGCAGGGCGGACGTGCGAGCCAGGCGCGCGCTCACGGCTATCCCTGAACGCCGCGGCGCGCTGTGTCGGAACCCGACGGACGGTGCCGCGTTAAGGATGTCCGCGCCGCACCCACGGCCGTTTCCCGAGGGTGGGCGCGATTCGCGCCCTTGCGTGGGCGTGATCCTCGCGCTCGCGCCCCGGTGGCCCCCTCCCACCGGGGCGTCCCACCTCACGCGCCTGGCTAGGCAATTCAAGGTTGCGCACCAATGGACGAATGGAGAAAAACCCCAACCGCATGCCATTGCCTGGGGGCATCCTGCAACGGAGCAAGAATAGGCCCGTGGACCTCGCGGTTATACGTGGCCTGTCGCTTTCACGGGGCGGAGCGGATGCCCCGCTGCGCTTGACTTCGAAACGCTGAAAATCTGGCGTACCTCGGCGAGCTTCGGGGCTCAACCTCCTTTCGCTACCCTTCCGAGCGAAAATCCATCGAAAGTGTAACCACACGAAAAGACATGGGCCCCCGATTCTTCCCCGGCGCTGAGGGGGGCGCGAGGTGGGGTTGTTTTGCGAGCCCTGCTGGGTGCGGCCTGGCGCGCCCCGTTCACCAATCGACGCTACCCCTCGATCCTGCCAGCGTGTAGGCTGCTCGTAACGTGTCGAAGAGCGGCTGGCGCTAGCCCAGAGGCTGAGTGGCGCCATTGGAATCTGGGGAGGATTGCCGATTGAGCGCGAGGGAGCACGGCCGCGCCCAGTCTCATGCCGAGACCCACGCCAACACACGCGAGGAGGCCGTCCTCGAACGACCGATCCGGTCGGGGGCAAGCGCGGCCGAATTCGGCAGCGATGTCGTTGCCGACACGCTGCGGGCGCTCGGCATCGAGTACATTGCTCTCAATCCCGGCGCCAGCTTCCGCGGCCTGCACGACTCGCTCGTCAACCACCTCGGCAACGAACGCCCGCGGCTCCTGCTTTGCCTCCACGAGGAGTCGGCCGTCGCCATCGCGCACGGCTATGCGAAGGTGACCGGCCGCGCCATGGCGGCGGCGGTGCATTCCAACGTCGGTTTGTTTCACGCCACTATGGCGATGTTCAACGCCTGGTGCGACCGCATGCCGGTGCTGGTGATCGGCGCCACCGGCCCCGTCGATGCAGCAAAGAGGCGGCCGTGGATCGACTGGATCCACACGGCGCGCGACCAGGGCGCCGTCGTGCGTGGCTACACCAAATGGGACGACCAGCCGGCCTCGCCCAGCGCTGCCCGTGAGGCCGTTGCCCGCGCCTATTGGCTCGCCAACACGCGGCCGCATGCACCGACCTACGTCGTGCTCGACGCCGGGCTGCAGGAGGACCCGCTGGCGGCAGCTCTGCCCCCGCTCAACGTGTCCCGCCTAGCGCCGACCGTTGTGTCGGGCGCCTCGGCGGAGGTGATCGCCCGCGTTGCGGCCGAGCTGGCGCCGGGGCGTCGCGTTGTCATTCTGGCGGGACGCGCCAGCCGCAGGTTGGAGGCGTTCAGTGCGCGCGTCACCCTGGCCGAGCGGCTCGGCGCGCGCGTGGTGACGGACCTCAAGGTCGGCGCGGCGTTCCCGACCGACCATCCGCTGCACGCTGGGGCGCCGGCGACACTGGCGCCCGCAGCGGAGGCGCAGGCAGCCATGGCGGCGGCGGATGTGATCCTGAGCCTCGACTGGGTGGACCTTGCCGGGACGCTGCGCACGCTGCCGCAGCCTTATGCCGGCAAGGTCATCC
>JAFMSC010000269.1 GCA_017353825.1 Hyphomicrobiaceae bacterium
CCCCCACCCCCGCGGAAGCCGCCGCGCTCGCCCCCGCGAAAGCCGCCGCGCTCGCCGCGGAAGCCGCCGCGCTCACCCTCGCGCCGTTCGTCGCGGTCGCTCTTGCGCATCTGAACGGAAGGCTCGGTCTCGTGCGCCTCCACGCGCACCGTGAGGAACCGGATCACGTCGGCAGAGATGCGCATACGGCGCTCCATCTCGGCCACCGCGGTCGGGGGGGCGTCGATGTTCATCAGGGCAAAGTGCGCCTTGCGGTTCTTCTTGATTTTGTAGGCGAGCGGCTTGACGCCCCAATACTCGGTCTTGCCGACCTTGCCGCCGCCCTCGGTGATGACTTCGCTCAATTCTTTGGTGAGCGCATCGACCTGCGCTTGCGAGATATCCTGGCGAGCCAGGAAGACATGCTCGTAAAGTGGCACGTGAAAGCCCTTCCTCGTTCCAGACGACCCGGCGCAAAGCCCCTTATGGGCCTCGACGCGAGGATCGCGAGGAAAGGCCCAAAGACCCCAAAGAGCGGAAACACCGGTAGCCGGGCACGTGTGCCCTTCCCCTACGGGGGATCTTCCGTTCAGCCTCCGGCCGGATCGGGTGACGCGCGCTCTTATACGCATAATGTCAAGAACGGCAAGAGCAAATCGCGCCCTGCCGGGTCAGCCCCCTTCCCCGAGCGCGCCTTGGCTGAGGGCGGGGCGATGGCGAGGGGGCCGACCCCCGCCCTGCCCCGTCGCGGTCGCAGCTGTGGACGAAGCCTTGACGAGTGGGGGGCCTGTGGCTAAGCCGCGCCCTCGGGTTGGCATGGGACGTTGGGCTGAATGGCCGTCGCATTGGTATTTCCTGGGCAAGGCAGCCAAGCTGTCGGTATGGGTGCGGAGCTCGCCAAGGCCCATGCTGCGGCGCGCAACGTGTTCGTCGAGGTCGATGCGGCGCTGGGGCAGGACCTGTCCCGGATCATGTTCGAGGGCCCACTCGACACGCTGACGCTAACGGAAAATGCGCAACCGGCGCTTCTCGCCGTGTCGATGGCGGCCCTGCGCGTCTTGGAGGAGCAGGGCCTCGACCTCGCCAAAGGGGTCAAGTTCGTCGCCGGACACTCGCTCGGTGAATACTCGGCCCTGTGCGCGGCCGGCGCTCTGTCGATCGCCGACGGCGCGCGTCTGCTGAAGATCAGAGGTCGCGCCATGCAGGCAGCGGTGCCGGTGGGACAGGGGGCGATGGCCGCCCTTCTCGGCACCGGCAAGGAGGCGGCCGAGAAGCTCGCCGCTGCGGCCGCGGAAGGTGAGGTATGCCAGCTCGCCAACGACAACGAACCCACGCAGGCGGTGATCTCGGGTGCCAAAACCGCCATCGACCGGGCTGCTAAGCTCGCCAAAGAGCACGGCGTTCGCCGCTTCATCCCGCTCAATGTCAGCGCCCCCTTCCATTGCGCCTTGATGCAGCCGGCCGCTGAAGCCATGGCCAAGGCGCTCGCCGACGCGCAAATGAAGCGTCCCGTGGTGCCCCTCATCGCCAACGTGACCGCGGCGCCCACCAGCGATCCCCAGGAGATCAAGGCCCGCCTTGTCGAGCAGGTGACCAGCACCGTGCGTTGGCGCGAATGCGTGGCTAACATGGCGCGTGAGGGCGTCACCGACCTCGTCGAGGTGGGGTCGGGCAAGGTGCTCGCCGGGCTCGCCAAGCGCATCGTGCCCTCCCTCAACGCCGTCTCGGTCGGCGCGCCGCAGGAGCTCGATGCCGCGCTGACCGTCCTTTCAACAGAGGGGTAAGCATGTTCGACCTGACCGACAGGACGGCGCTCGTCACCGGTGCGACCGGCGGCATCGGCGGGGCCATCGCACGTGCTCTCTATAAGCAGGGCGCCACGGTTGCGGTCTCCGGCCGGCAGGCCGAAAAGCTCGAGAAGCTGGTCGCGGAGTTGAGCGATCGCGGGCACATGCTGCCCTGCGACCTGGCGGACCGGGCGGCTGCGGCGGCGCTGGTGGACGCGGCTGTGGCCAAGCTGGGGCGCGTCGATATCCTCATCAACAACGCCGGCCGCACCAACGACACCTTGTTGATGGTGATGAAGGACGAGCAGTGGGACGAGGTGATCGCGGTCAATCTCACTGCCACGTTCATGCTCATGCGCGCCGCCGCGCGCGCCATGATGCGTGCCAAGACCGGCTATGGGCGCATTGTTAACATCTCTTCGGTCAGCGGCATCGTGGGCAATCCGGGCCAGGGCAACTACGCGGCCTCCAAGGCGGGCATGATCGGCATGTCGAAGTCCCTGGCGCGCGAGGTGGCTTCGCGCGGCATCACCGTGAACTGCATCGCGCCGGGCTTCATCTCAACTGCGATGACGGACGCCCTCAACGAGAAGCAGGTGAATGCGATCAAGGAGGCCATTCCGGCCCAGAAATTCGGCACCCCGGCCGACGTGGCGGCCGCCTGCGTCTATCTGGCCTCTCCCGAGGCGGCTTACGTGACGGGCCAGACTCTCCATGTGAACGGCGGCCTGGCGATGATCTGACCAGCCTAGCCCGCGCGGGCCTCCGGGTGCAATTTCGGGACGCTAGTCAAGGCTGGTGAAGTGTGTTAACGAGCCCGTGATTTGTGTGACCAACCTTGCCCAACCTCCGAGAAAGCGCTGCTATGGGGCGCGTGTTCGCCCAAGCGCGGGTGGGGTGGTGGCGCGCTCGCAGGCTCAGGGTTTGCGTGACCGGTAGGTGGACGCGAGAACAAGCAGCTTGGACAATCAGACAGACAGGGTCAGCCGAGGAACTACACCGATGAGCGACGTTGCAGAGCGCGTGAAGAAGATCGTGGTCGAGCACCTGTGCGTAGAAGCCGACAAGGTGACGGACAGCGCCAGCTTCATCGACGATCTGGGCGCTGACAGCCTCGATACCGTCGAGCTTGTGATGGCCTTTGAGGAGGAGTTCGGCTGCGAGATTCCCGACGACGCTGCCGAGCGCATCCAAACGGTGGGCGATGCCGTGAAGTTCCTGGAGCAGCACGCGAGCGCCGCTGGGACGCCGCCGGCCGCGTAACCCGAGCGGCCGCCTGCTGGCCTCCTATGCGAGCGGGGCAGCGCCTTTGAGGAGCGCGCAAGCGGGCTCGATCAAGGAACGGGGGCCCAATCGGGACTAGCAATGCTGCGTCGCGTCGTCATCACCGGATTGGGACTGATCACGCCGCTTGGTTGCGGGGTGGAGGCGAGCTGGTCGCGCCTGCTCAAGGGCGCAAGCGGGGCGCGCAGGATAGAGGAGTTCCCCGCCGACGATCTGGCGTGTCAGATCGCGTGCTTCGTGCCGCGCGGGCCACTGTCGGAGGGCAAGTTCAATCCCGACGATTGGATGGAGCCCAAGGAGCAGCGCAAGGTCGACGACTTCATCATCTACGCCCTGGGTGCGGCCGAGCTTGCGCTCCACGACGCCGCCTGGAAGGCCGACACGCCTGAGAAGCAGGAGCGCACCGGCGTGCTGGTGGGCTCCGGCATCGGCGGGCTCAACGGCATCGCCGAGACCTCGCTGCTGCTCAAGGAGAAGGGGCCGCGCCGCGTGAGCCCGTTCTTCATCCCAGGCCGGCTTATCAATCTGGCGTCGGGCTACATCTCGATCCGGCACGGCCTCAAGGGCCCCAACCACGCCGTCGTCACCGCCTGCTCCACCGGCGCGCATGCCATCGGCGATGCCTCGCGCCTGGTGGCGCTGGGCGATGCTGACGTGATGGTCGCGGGTGGCTCCGAGAGTCCCATCTGCCGAATCGCCATGGCGGGCTTCGCCGCGTGCAAGGCGCTGTCCACCGGTTTCAACGGTCAGCCCACCAAGGCCTCCCGTCCCTACGACAGGGACCGCGACGGGTTCGTCATGGGCGAGGGTGCCGGCGTCGTCGTGCTCGAAAGCCTGGACCACGCCCAGGCTCGCGGCGCCCGCATCTACGCGGAGGTGATCGGCTACGGGATGTCCGGTGATGCCTTCCATATCACCGCCCCTGCCGAGGATGGCGACGGAGCTTTCCGCTGCATGCGCGCGGCGCTGGCACGGGCGGGCGTTGCGCCGAGCGACATCCATTATGTCAACGCGCACGGCACCTCCACGCCCATGGGCGACGAAATCGAGCTCGGCGCGGTGGAGCGGCTGTTCGGCAATGCCGCGGGCAAGCTCGCGATGTCGTCGACCAAGTCTGCGACCGGGCATCTCCTCGGAGCGGCCGGCGCCGTTGAGGCGATCTTCTCGGTGCTGGCGATCCGCGACAATATCGCTCCGCCCACGCTCAACCTCGACAACCCTTCCATGGAGACCGTTGTCGACCTCGTCCCGCACCAAGCCAAGAAGCGCGGCATCGATACGGTGCTCTCCAACTCGTTCGGGTTCGGCGGCACCAACGCCTCCTTGGTATTGCGGCGGCTCGCAGCGTGAGGCGCCGCGCTCCAGAGCTGGAACGAGCGCCGAGCGCACGCTTGCGCGCTTGCGTGCACATCGTCCTTTCGCCACATTTACCTTAAAGTTTCGGCGCCGCGACCGACGCCGGGCGAAGAGAAGCGTGCAAGAAGTTTTTGCTAGAAGGGCGCCGGGGGAACGCTGCGAGGAGTGAGCCCATGAGCAGTTACGGCCCCGCGGAGCCCCCCCGCTACAACCCCCGCGCGACCGGAGCGCTGGCCCGCAGTCCATCGGAACAGCTCGAGCCGACTCGGCCGCTGGCGCGGTCGCGCTCGCGCCGGCTCCACAGCCGTAACGACGGGGACGAGCCCGGCCGCTCCTCGGCGCTGTTTCGCGTCGTCAGCGGCATCTTCACCCTGCTGCTCTTGGTCATGGCCATTGGCGGCGCGCTCGCCCTGGTGTTGCAGAACTGGGTGAACGTGCCGGGGCCGCTCGCCGCGAGCAAGGCCTTGGTGATCCCCAAGGGCGAAGGCGTGCACGACATTGCCGCTCGGCTGGAGCGGGAAGGAATCATTACCGACCGGCGGCTGTTCATGGCCGCCTATCTGATCGCCAAGGCGACGCGCTGGGGCGACGGCACACGGCCGCTGCAACTCAAGGCGGGTGACTACGAGATCCCGAAGGCTGCCAGCATCCGCAGCGTTATCGACATCATCGGGGAAGGCAAAACCATCGCGCATCGGGTGACCATCCCGGAAGGCCTCACCAGCTACCAAATCGTGGAACGCCTAAAGGCCGATCCCGATCTCGCCGGAGAAATTGCGCAGGTGCCAGAGGAAGGATCGCTGCTGCCGGAAACCTTTAGCGTGCAGCACGCGACGCAGCGCCAGACCATCATCGACAAGATGCAGGCCGGCTCGCGCAAGCAGATGGAGAAGCTGTGGGCACAGCGCCAGAAAGGCCTGCCGTTCAAGACCTGGGAAGAGGCGGTGGTGCTGGCCTCCATCATTGAGAAGGAGACGGGACGCAACGACGAGCGCGAGCGCGTTGCGGCGGTATTCATCAACCGGCTCCGGCAGAATATGCCCCTGCAGTCCGACCCGACCATCCTCTATGGCATCAACGGGGGCAAGACGGAGTGGGGCCGGAAGATCCTCCAGAGCGAGATCGATCAGAAGACCGCGCACAATACCTACCAAATCCGCGGCCTGCCGCCCACGCCCATCTGTAATCCTGGCCGCGCCGCCATCGAGGCCGTGCTCAACCCGGCCAGCACCAAGGAGATCTTCTTCGTGGCCGACGGCAAGGGCGGCCACATCTTCGCGGAGACCCTCAAGGATCACAACGTCAACGTACAGAAGTACCGCGCGCTGGAAAGGGAGAAGGAGAAAGACGCCAAGGCCAAAGCGGCGGCATCGGGCGCAACTGTTGCCACCGGCCCCGCGCTACCCGACAAGAAGGCCGACAAAAGCGCAGCTTCCGAAAAGATCGTGCCAGAGAAGGCTGCGCCGGAGAGGCCCGCGACCGAGAAGCCGGCTGCGGAAAAGGCGGTTCAAGACAAGAGCAAAAACGCCGGCCCACCCCAGCCAAGCAAGGCCGCCGAGACGCCTGTTCCCGCCAAGGTTGCTTCGGAGAAGGCGTCTTTAGACAAGAACAAGAACGCCGCCCCAGGCGAGCCTGACAAGGCCGCCGACAAGACCACCGACAGGAGCAAGGGCGCGGCGACGCCCACGGGCACCCGGCGGCGGGCTGCCAACGAAGACGGAGCGTGGTCGTCAACCACCGAGCCCACGGAACCTAAGGCCAAGCACTGAGCCGAAACCG
>JAFMSC010000270.1 GCA_017353825.1 Hyphomicrobiaceae bacterium
TGAAGACCTGCCCCGCCGTAAGCGGATGAACCTATCCAACTGCCGGTTTTAGGTTGAGTTGAGACCTCGCGACGGGCGAGGCCTATCGTGCCGGATGCCGGAACGCGGGCAACGGCCACTGACGCGGGCGCCAGCGTGCAAGAGCCCAGAGCTCGAGCCGCCTCCACCGTTGGGCAGATCCCAAAGGTCTTCGCTCCGCCTGATGCGACGGCGTGCGAAGCGGTCGAGGCACCCGTTCAACGCCGGCTCGCCGCAATCGCATTCGGCGCGTCGATGTCGCTTGCTCAACGGCTGCTCGTCGACCAACGCAAGCACCAGCGGCCGAATATTTCGCGATGCCTCCTTGCGGCGGCACGCCGCTTGGGCGAATTCTCCAACCCTTCGAGCAGGCGCAGGCTGTCGCGCTCGGCCAGCTCCATGCGCTCCGACTCCTCGATGAGGCTTGCTGCCGCCGCCAACAGCGCGCGCAAATAAAGCCCGTCAAATGCTCGTGTCGAAGGGCCGCGGCACCTGACAGGAGCGCCTTCTCCTCGGGCTTGCGGCGCGACCACTCTCAGTCGGCGTCCAGGCCGTAGGGATGTCGTGGCCGCATTCACGCCCCGGTCAGCTCCACCCACACGGGCACGTGGTCGGAGGGCTTCTCCCAGCTGCGGGTGAACTTGTCGATGCCAGCGCCCTCCAGGCGGTCCGCTCCCTGCGGCGACAGCAGCACGTGGTCGATGCGGATGCCGTGGTCCTTCTGCCAGGCGCCGGCCTGATAGTCCCAGAAGGTATAGATGCCTGCCTCCGGGTGGCACGCGCGCACGGCATCGGTGAGCCCCAGGTTGACGAGCGCGCGGAAGGCCGCCCGTGTCTCCGGCTGGAACAGCGCATCCTCGGTCCAGGCCTGCGGGTTCCTGGCGTCGAGCGCCTCGGGGATGACATTGAAGTCGCCCACCAGCAGGAGCGGCTCCTCCAGCGCCAGCAGACCCTCTACGCGGTCGTGCAGGCGCCGCATCCAGCTGAGCTTGTAGGCGAACTTGTCGGTGCCGATGGGGTTGCCGTTGGGGAGATACAGGCAGCCTACCCGGATAACTCCGCCCGCACACGGCACCACCGCCTCGATGTAGCGCGAATGGGTGTCCGCCTCGTCCCCCGGCAGGCCGCGTACGGCCACCTCGTCGAGCGGGCGCTTGGACAGGATGGCGACGCCGTTGAAGCCCTTCTGGCCGTGCACGGCCACGTTGTAGCCGAGCTCCTCGAAGGCCTCGTCCGGGAACGCCTCGTCGGTGCACTTGATTTCCTGGAAGCACGCCACATCCGGGCTCGTCTCCTTAAGCCATGCGAGCGCCCCTTCCAGCCGCGCCTTCACGCCGTTGATGTTCCAGGTGGCGATCCTCATGGGCCGCTTCTTGGCGCCGACCGGGCCGCCACGCAAGCGCCAAGTGCGTTGTTCAACACGTCGCGCGCGTTACCTCGTGCCCACCAGGGCGCCCATCGCCATTGCCTCGCACCAGCCATCACCAGCCATGTCTCGAGTTCGGGGACGGTGGGACGCGCGTGGGAAGGGACCGGCGGGCATTGACGAAGTCACAATGGCAAGCACGCACCCCCAAATAGAGCTCACCCGCGGGGTCGGCTCCACGCAACACTGCCCATCTCGCCACTTGCCAACTAGACGGCGAAGCTGGTGCCGCAGCCGCACGAAGCTGTGGCGTTGGGGTTGCTGACCCTGAACGTGGCGCCCATGAGGTCGTCGACGAAGTCGATCTCGGACCCGTTGAGCAGCCCCAGGGAGACCGGGTCGACCAGCACCCGCGCACCCCCCTTTTCGACCACAAGGTCATCGGCGGCGCGTTCCGCCACGAGGTCGAACTTGTACTGGAAGCCCGAGCAGCCGCCGCCCTCGACGCTGACGCGAAACATGGGCGTTGCCGGCTCGCCGGCCACGATCTCGGCGATGCGGCGCGCGGCGCGGTCGGAGACGGTGATGGCGGCTTCACTCATGTGACATCCCGCTGTGGTCTTGATATGCCGCTGTTGATTCACAACGCGGATTGCCCGAATCGCGGGCGTGCGCTCCGCGTCCCTAATAGATAGGGCTATGGGCGATCGTGTCAAACTGGCCCACAAACCGGGCTTGCCAATGCCAGAACCCGCCGCTCCGCCGGAACGGCAGGCAGTAAGGGCTGTCTCTCGTGACACCGGACCGGCACGCCCGGTGGCTGCCTACGCGGCCCATGCCGCGGAGACAGCGGGGCGCCTTTATCCCGAGCCCGGCTGCCCGATCAGCACCCCCTACCAGCGCGACCGCGACCGCATCATCCATGCCACCGCCTTCCGGCGGCTTACCTCTAAGACCCAGGTGTTCCTGTTCCACGAGGGCGACCACTACCGCACGCGCCTTACGCACAGCCTGGAGGTGGCCCAGATCGCCCGGGCCATCGCCCGCATGCTCGATCTCGACGAGGACTTGGCCGAGGCGGTGGCGTTGGCCCACGACCTCGGACACCCGCCGTTCGGCCATGCCGGCGAGCGGGCCCTGGCCGCGGTGATGGCTCCCTATGGCGGCTTCGACCACAACGCTCAGAGCCTGAAGGTGGTGACGCAGCTGGAACGCAAGTACCTGGAATTCGACGGTCTCAACCTGACCTTCGAGACGCTGGAGGGCCTGGCCAAGCACAATGGCCCGGTGCCCGGTGACGGGGCGCCGGGCTACCGGCTGCTCCATGCAGCCGTCAAGACCGCGGGCTTGGCCGACTGGCTCGACCTTGAGAGGTTCGCACCGGCGGAGGCCCAGGCGGCGTCCATCGCCGACGACATCGCCTACAACAGCCACGATATCGACGACGGCCTGCGCGCCGGCTTCCTCGCGCTCGAGGATTTGCGCGAGGTTCCATTGGCGGGGCCATTCGTACGTGCCGCGGCTGGCAGCGGCGCGGACCAGGGGCGTGTCATCTACGAGGTCAACCGGCGCATCATTACGGCCATGGTGGAGGACGTGGTGCAGGAATCGCGCACCCGCCTGGCGGCCCTCAACCCCCAGAGCCTGGCGGGCGTGCGCGCGGCCGGCCGGCCTGTCGTCGTGCTCTCGGATGAGCGTCGGGAGGAGCTCGCAGGGTTGCAGCGCTTCCTGTTCGCCAATGTCTACCGCCATGCTCGCGTGATGCGGATCGTAGCGGGCGCCGAGGCGATCGTGCGCGACCTGTTCGAGCACTATATGACCGACGGGGCCGCCATGCCAGTCTCCTGGCGCGCCGCCGCGCAGGAGAGCGCCAGCGAGCCCGCCCGTGCCGCTGTGGTGGCCGACTTCGTGGCCGGCATGACCGACCGCTTCGCCATCCGGGAGCACCAGCGCCTGTTTGACGCTACCCCGGAATTGCGTTAGCCCGGCCGTGGGAGTGGCGAGGTGGTGGGGATGGTGAGTACGGACCGGCAGTCGGGAAGCGCCTTGGCTTTCATTACGCAGACTGGAGGCGGGACCCTGCGACGGGGGACCTAGCACGCGCCAACACACGAGCCCCATCTCACCCTGTTCGGGCCTACGCGCCCTGATGAGCATCTCCCCATGAACGTGCACGCCCTGGTACATGCCCGGATCGTCTCGGCACTTGAGGCTCTAGTGGGCGAGGGCGCCCTCCCGGCCGGGCTCGATTTCGCCAGCGTTGAGGTCTCTCCCCCGCGTGAGGCAGCGCGTGGCGATCTCGCCAGCAATGCGGCCCTGGTGCTGGCTAGGGCCGCCCAGATGAAGCCCCGCGATATCGCCGATAAGCTGGCCGAGAAGCTCCGCACCCTGCCCGACATCGAGACGGTGGAGGTGGCCGGCGGCGGCTTCCTCAACATGCGCTTTGCGCCCCGCTTCTGGCAGGACGTGGTGGTGGCGATCCTGAACGAGGGCGCCGGCTATGGTCGCGTCGATCTGGGACGCGGCGAGCGCGTCAATATCGAGTACGTTTCCGCAAACCCCACAGGCCCTATGCACGTCGGTCACGGCCGGGGCGCGGTGTTCGGCGATGCGCTGGCGAACCTGCTCGCCTTCGTGGGCTACGACGTGACGCGCGAGTACTACATCAATGATGCCGGCGGCCAGGTCAACGTACTCGCACGCTCCGTCTACTTGCGCTACCGCCAGGCGCTAGGTGAGGACATCGGCAGGTTCCCTGAGGGTTCCTATTCGGGTGATTATCTGAAGCCGGTCGGCGCCCAGCTGGCGCGCGAGCACGGGCGGGCGCTGCGCAATCAGCCCGAGGAGCGTTGGCTGCCCCTGGTGCGGGAGGCGGCCATCGCCCCCATGCTGGCGGCCATCAAGGACGACCTCGCCGCCCTCAACATCAGGCACGACGTGTTCTTCTCGGAGCGGTCGCTCACGTCCGGGGAGGATGAGATCGCAGCCACCATCGAGGAGATGCGGCGCAAAGGCCTCGTCTACCAGGGCCGGCTGGACAAACCCAAGGGCCACGACGACGGCGACTGGGAGGACCGCGAGCAGACACTCTTCAAGTCCACCCAATTCGGCGATGACGTGGACCGCGCGCTCCTCAAGTCGGACGGCAGCTACACCTACTTCGCGGCCGACATGGCCTACCACCACAACAAGGTCGCGCGCGGGTTCCACCACCTGATCAACGTGTTCGGCGCCGACCACGTGGGCTATATCTCCCGCATCCTGGCCACCGTGGTCGCGCTGGCCGGGGGCAAGGTCGTCATGAAGCGGGGCGAGCACCGCACCGAAGGCGGCAGCACGGACTTGGACATCAAGATCTGCCAGCTCGTGAACCTGTTCCGGGCCGGCGCACAGGTGCGCATGTCCAAGCGGGCTGGCGAGTTCGTAACCCTGCGCGAGGTGGTGGACGAGGTCGGCCGCGATCCCGTGCGCTTCATGATGCTCTACCGCAAGAACGATGCGCCGCTCGATTTCGACCTGGCCAAGGTGCTGGAGCAATCCAAGGACAACCCGGTCTTTTATGTGCAGATGGCGCACGCTCGTTGTAAATCCATCTTCCGCAATGTGCAGCAGTTCTTCCCTGCACTCATCGAGAATTCACAAGAAATCATGGGAGCCGACATTTCGCTTCTGGGCGACGCCGGAGAGATCGACCTGATGAAGAAACTGGCGGTTTTTCCGGCGGCGATCGAGGGGTCCGCCCACGCCCACGAACCCCACCGCATCGCCTTTTATCTCTATGATTTGGCGTCGTCTTTTCACGGTCAGTATGCACGAGGCAACGATTCGCCACATTTGCGCTTTATTCAACCCAATAACGGGACGCTTACCGCCGCACGCTTGGCTTTAGTCCAGGCCAACGCACATGTGTTGGCCTCGGGATTGCAGCTTTTGGGTGTGCTTGCGCCCTCCGAGATGAGGTAGTCTGCGAATCACGGAGCAGCAGGCGGAAACGCAGCAGGCGGAAACGTAGGGGTTACGGCATGGCGCGGTCGAACGGTCCTCTAGGACCATCGGGGGCAGCTCTCCGGAAAGGTCCCGCAGACGACCCCTTTGGTCTGCCTCCGGCACAGCCTGTAGGGCAACAGCCTGTAGGGCAACAGCCTGCAGGGCAGTGGCCTTCCCAACCGCAGGGATACGGCCAAGCTGCTCCCTCCTCCCAGACCGTGCAGGGCTACCACTTTCCCCCGCCAGAATCCGATCCGGGCTACGGCTACCCGCCTCAATCGCCGCTGTCGGCGCAGCCCGAATGGAACCGGCCGGCCGACCCCCGTGCCTACGAGCTGAGCTACCAAGCTTATTCGCCGGGCGCCGACCCGAGCCCGTTCGCCAATGCGACGCCTCACCAGCAGGGTTATGGGGAGCAGGACGTGGACTACGGCGACGATTTCTTCGAGGACGAGGAGCCGCGCTCCGGCCGGCGCTCGATCCTGGTCGTGGCGGCCCTGGTGGGGGCCATCGGCGTCGGTGGCGCGCTGGCCTACACCTACCGTTCGCTGGTGGCGCCAAATTCGCGTGTGCCGGTGGTGAAGGCGGACCCTGCCGGCAAGGCAAAGCCAGCCCCGCTCCCCAACCGGAGCCTGCCCACCCGCACCGCTGAGGCTAATATGGAGCCCGCGCAGGGCGAGCCGCCGGCCGACACCGCCAACCCTGGTCCGCGTGTTGTGCGGCCCATTCCCGTCAGTCCGGGTGGCGTGGCGACGGGGTCCGAGCCAGCTCCGGCGGCAGCCCCGGTGCCGGGCAT
>JAFMSC010000271.1 GCA_017353825.1 Hyphomicrobiaceae bacterium
GCCCTAGGCCTCGGCCGAGACGCGCCTCTTCCCACGCTCGCCGCGCAGGCGCCGCGTCCCAACCTCATCGACCGCCGGCCCCACGGGGTCGATCGCCACCCCGTAGTCGCGCGCCGCCCCTTCGATGGAAACATAGCCGTTGCGCGCGTCCTCCAGCACCAGCGCCGGCTCGCGTGTGAACGGGTCGCCGACGCCGCATCCCCCCGCCGTCTTCTGGATCACAACATCGCCATCCTTGAGGTCCGCGCGGCGGTGGGCCCTCACCACCAGCGTCTGGCCATTGCGGCGGATGCGCAGCGTATTGAAGAAGTCAGGCGCCTTGCCGCCGTCGATGGCGTAGCCGCGGGTAATGTCGCCGTCGGAATCGCCCGTGAGCAGGATCGCCGGCCCACCCTCGTTGATACCCTCCCAGTGGATGCCGAGCCCGCCTCGGAACTTGCCCGGGCCCGCGGAGTCGGTGAGCAGCTCGTATCTGGTGACGCGCCAGGGATAGTAGGTCTCGATCATCTCCACCGGCGCCCGGATCATCTCGCCGCCGCACACCCACGGCGCCACGTGCGGCCAGCCGTCGTGGCCCCAGATGCCGCCCGAGCCGCCGTCGGAGACGTGCGCGAGGAACACGTAGCGCTCGCCGCTGCGTTTATCGACGCCGATCATGCCGCAGCCGTAGTGGCGCGACCACGCCGCGCAGATGTTGTACGGCACCGCCTTGCTGAGAGCCTCCGCCGCGGCCTCGATCACCTGCGTGCCCATAGCGATCGGCGCCGCGCCGACGGTGGCTGGATAGGTCGGGTTCACGCACGAGCCCGGCGGGGCGAAGATGGCGATTGGCCGGTAGCTGCCGTCGTTGTGATAGGAGGAGATGCCCGCCGGCAGCGCCGTAAACACCGCCGAGTAGACGCTGGCGTAGGTGGCCGAGAGCGGGCAGTTTACGAAGTTGGCTTGGGCGTCGCTGTTGGAGAAATCGAACGTCAGCGTATCGCCCTTCACCGTCAGCTCGCAGCGCACCGTCACCGGAACATCGAAGTTGGTACCGTCGTCGTCGGTGGAGGACTGGGCATAGTAGACGCCGTCGGGGATCTTGCGGATCTCGGCGCGCACGGCGGCCTCGGTCGAGACGATGATGTCGTCGATGTAGGCCATGAGCTTTTCCCGGCCGTAGTGGCGCAGCATCTCGGTGAGGCGCTTGTCGGCCACCTTCGCCGCCGCGATCATGGCGGCGTTGTCCACCCGCATGCCCTGCGGGAAGCGCACGTTGTGCAGGAAGAACTCGTAGACCTCGGTCGCGTTGCCGCCCTTGTAGATCTTGATCGGCGGGATCAGCAGGCCCTCGGCGTGGATGTCGTAGGCGCCGGCGAAATAGCCGCCCGGCAGCGAGCCGCCCACGTCCTCCTGGTGCCCGCGCGCCATGGCGAAGAAGGCGAGGCGCCCCTCGAAGAAGATCGGCACGAAGATGGTGATGTCGGGCAGGTGCGTGCCAAACCCCTTGTAGGGGTCGTTCACCAGGATCACGTCGCCCGGATCGAGTTCGCCTCGGAACTTCTCCAGTACCGCCTTGATCTGCAGACCGCCCGCTCCGAGCTGTCCCGGCAGCCCAACGAAGTGCGCTACCGACCGCCCTTCGGCGTCGTAGAGGCCGACGCAGAAGTCGTGCAGCTCGGCGGTGATGAAGTTCTGCGAGGTCTGCTCGATCACCGTCGACATCTCGCGCGAGATGCTGAGCAGCTTGTTCCACACCACGCTCTTGGTGACCGGGTCGAGGTCCTGGGATTTCACGATGGGTTTCACCGGGGCGGGCCTACTGCTTGTGCGTCATCAGGAAATTGCCGTAGCGGTCCACCTCGCAGGCGAAGGCGTGCGGGATGAGGATGGTGGTGGTGGGGTCCTCCACCAGTGCCGGACCAGGGATTGTCGCCCCCGCGGGCAGCGCTGCAGCATCGTACACGTCGATGTCGGCCCAGCCGTGGGCGCGCCCGAAATAGGCGCGTCGCTTGCCCTTCAGGCTCTGACGCATTCCCGCCGGCTCCGCCGTCCTGAGCTTGATCTTCGGGGTGGCGCCGATGGCGCGTAGGCGCAGGTAGAGGAGCTCGCTGCGCCGGTCGGGGAGCGAGAAGTGGTAGCGCGCGCTGTGGGCGGCATGGAAGGCCGCGACCAGCTCGGTGATGGCCTCCTCGTCGAGATCGCGTGCCGGCGCCGGCACGTCCACCTCGTGGAACTGCCCGACGTAGCGCATATCGACGGAGCGCACGAACTGCATCCGGTCGGGGTGCACGCCGACGGCCGCGAGCGCGGCGCGGCCCTCCGCCTCCATCTCCGCGAACAGGTTGTTGGCCTTGGCCGCGTCGATGGCGTCGGCGCGGGCCGCGTAGCTGCGCACATAGTCGTGGCTGTAGTCGGGAAGCTGCATGCCGAAGGCGCAGTAGGTGGATGCGAAGCGCGGGATCATGACCCGACGCACCTTTGCCTTCTCAGCGATGGTGGCGGCATGGAGCCCGCCCGCGCCGCCGGCCGAGATCAGCAGGAACTCACGGGGGTCGAACCCGCGCTTGGTGCAGCGCTCGTTGAGCGCGTCGGCCATACTCTCGTTGACGATGTCGTAAATGGCGAAGGCCGCCTCGGCAACATCCTGGCCCAGACGCTCGGCGACGTTGCGCGCCACGGCTGCTTCGGCAGCCGCCGCATCGAGCGTGATCTCGCCGCCCAAGAAATAATCGGGCGCGATGTAGCCTAGCGCCACGTTGGCGTCGGTGACAGTGGCCTTGCTGCCGCCTCTGCCGTAGCAAGCCGGGCCTGGAACGGCGCCGGCGCTCTGTGGGCCCACGCGCAGCAGGCCCAGTGGATCGAACCAGGCGACGCTGCCGCCGCCGGCACCGATCGAGTGCACGTCGACCATCTTCACGGCCAACCGCTGCTCGGAGAGCCAGGTCTCCGTGGTGAGCAGCGTCTCGCCGTTGCGGATCAGCGCCACCTCGAATGAGGTGCCGCCCATATCGACGGAGATGATGTTGTCGGAGTAGCCACCGCCCAGGAACACACCGGCCGCCGGCCCAGCCGCGGGGCCCGAGAGCAGCGTCGAGACCGGGTTGCGCTTGGCCGCCTCCTTGTCCTCGATGCCGCCGTTGGACTGGATCAGCAAGAGTTTGCCGGTGAAGCCGAAGCCGCGCAGGTCCTCCTCCAGGCGGTCGATGTAGGAGGAGAACACGGGGCCCCCGTAGGCCGCGACCACCGTGGTGTTGAAGCGCTCGAACTCGCGCGAGGCGGGCAGGATGTCCGACGAGGCTGCCACGTACGCGCCAGGCAGCACGCGCCGGCAGATCTCGGCCGCGCGCCGCTCGTGCGCCGGGTTGAGGTAGGAGAACAGGAAGCACACCGCCACCGCCTCGATGTCCTCGCCCGCGAAGCGCCGGCAGGCAGCCTCGACCGCCGCCTCGTCGAGCGGGGTGATGACCTGCCCGTCGAAGCGCACCCGCTCGGCCACGCCCACCACGCGGTCACGGCTGACGATCGGCTTCGGGAACGGCACCTTGAGATTGTACGGGCTGTGGCCGATGCGGATGCCTCGCCTGAGCTCGATGATGTCGCGGAACCCCTCGGTGGTGATGATCGCGGTCTTGGCGCCGGTGCGCGTAATAAGCGCGTTGGTGGTGGCGGTGGTGCCGTGGATGATGCAATCCACCTGCTCGAGCAGCTCAGCTAGTGTGGTGCCGCGCTCTGCGGCGGCCTTGCGCAGGCAGTCCATCACACCTTGTGCCAGCTGGCCGGGGGTGGACGGCGACTTGAACATCGATACGCTGCCGTCACGGTCGGTGACGACCATGTCGGTGAACGTGCCGCCGATGTCGACGCTGACGCGCAACATGCGTCCTCCCCACAAGGTGTCCGGTGCGCGCCGCGTGTGTGTCGGTGGTGCGACGGTTGGTTGCAATAAAGACTAGATCGGCAGTCAGGCCCGAAGAAAGTAGAATTTGCAGAAGAATGCCATCTGCTGATGAGATAGGTTGGCTGGCATGAACCTCAGCCAACTTCGTTATTTCGTGGCCGCTGCGGAGCTTGAGAACCTGAGCCTGGCGGCGGCTCGCCTGCAGATCGCGCAATCGGCGGTGAGCCGCCAGATCCGCCTCCTTGAAGCGGAGCTCGGCGTGGCGCTGCTCGACCGCGTAGGTCGCGGCGTGGTGCTGACCGAGGCCGGCCGCACGCTGCTCGACCGCAGCCGCAGCCTTCTCGACGACGTGAGCCAGATCAAGGCCGAGATCGCCGACCGCGCGCGCCTGCCGATCGGCCGGCTCAGGATCGGCGCCAACCCGTCCTTCGGGCACGTGCTGTTCCCGCGGCTCGCCGAGCGCTGTTGGAAGACGCAGCCCAATATCCGGCTGCACCTCGTGACCGACCTCACCATGCCCCTCCAGGATTGGCTGCGCCGGGGCATGCTGGACCTCGCCATCATCGCCTTTCCGGAGCGCGACGGCGATTTCGTGGCCACGCCACTGACCAAAGAGGGCATCTACCTCATCAGCCCCCCGTCGCTCGATCCCAAGCTCGGGCCGGAGTGCACCATGCGCGCCGTCGCCAAGCTGCCGCTGCTGCTGCCGGGGCTGCCCAACCGCGAGCGGCTGGGCTACGAGCGCCTCGCCGCCCTGAAGGGCCACTCGCTTACCTGCGGCATCGAATCCGACAGCCTCTCCGTGCTCAAGCGCCTGGCCCAGCGCGGGCTGGGCCACATGATGCTGCCCTACGTTGCTGTCGCCGAGGACCGTATGGAGCCATTCTGGAAGGTCGCGCGTGTCAAGGGCCTGTCGGTTGAGCGCGACATCGTCCGCTCCCCCCGGCGCCCGATGACCAAGACCATGGAGGTGGTCTTCGACATGATCGTCCAGGAGGTAGCCCTGCTGCGCACAGCGCGCCTGATCCGGTGACACGCGATGGCGCCGGCCGAAGTCGCCGCTCACGCCAACGCGGCACTCCTCTCTCGACGCGAATCTCAACGCGGGTGCCACCAGCGGCCGCCAAGCACCACGCCTTCCGAGGCGATCCTGCGGTTGCCGGTCAGATGCTCGCCGACGACATCCACGTAGTCGAAGGTGCCCTCAGTGATCGAGAGGATGGTGGCGTCGCCGACGCTGCCGGGCTTCAGGCTGCCAAGCTCGGGGCGCTTCAGGGCCATGGCCGCGTTGAGGGTGGAGGCAGCGATGATGTCGCCAAGCGGCATGCCGAGACACAAAAACTTCGACATGGTGGTGACCTGATCGAAGGCCGGGCCGTTGATGCACAGTGCGTGCACGTCGGAGGAGATGGTGTCGGGCAAGAAGCCGCTCGCCAGCATGGCCCTGGCCGTCTTGAAGGCGAACGAGCCGCGGCCGTGGCCGATATCGAACTTGACGCCGCGGGCGCGCGCCTCGAGCACCTCCCGCTTCAGCGCGCCCTGTGGGCCGATAGGCGCGTTGGGAAAGGGCCGGAAGGCGTGGGTGAGGATGTCGCCGGGTCGGAGCTGCGCGATGACATCCTCGTAGGCCGGTGGCGGGTGGTCGATGTGGGCCATGAGCGGCAGTCCGACCTCGTTGGCCACCTCCAGCGCCATCTTGAGCGGCACGATGCCGGAGGTGCCGGACGCATGCAGCCCCACCCGCACCTTGATGCCGACGATGATGTCGCGGTTGGCATTGGCCACCTCGACCGTGTCGATGGGCGCCATCAGGCGCAGCTGTTCGCTTTCTCCCACCAGGATGCGGGAGGAGAAGGCGAAGATGCCGGCGTAGGAGATATGCAGGAACGCAAGGATGCGCACGGCGCTCGGCTCGATCACGTGCTTGCGGAAGCCAGCGAAGTTGCCGGGGCCGGCGCTGCCGGTGTCGATGGCCGTGGTCACGCCGGAGGTGCGGCAGAGCTGCTCCGCGTCGATGCCAAGCGAGGTGCCACCCCAGTAGACATGGGTGTGCAGGTCGATCAGGCCGGGCGTAACGATCCTCCCGGACACATCGCGCACGTCGATGCCGGGGCTGCTCTCGATGTTGGGGCCGACGCGCGCCACTTTGCCCCCCGCAAAGGCCACGTCTTGAAAGGCATCGAGATTCTGCGACGGGTCGATCACCCGGCCGCCGCGCAGGATGAGGTCGTAAGCCATGCTGGTTCCCTTCCGGTACCCGTGTCGTTGGCGCTTTC
>JAFMSC010000602.1 GCA_017353825.1 Hyphomicrobiaceae bacterium
TCTGATCGAGGCGATCCCGCGCCGCATGCGCCTTGGCGCTACCACGTCGGCCGAGGTGCACGTCGGCCGCGACAAGGTCGACAACCTGCTGCAGTTGCTGGCAGGCAACAGGCTGCTGCCCCACCCCGCGGCGATCACGTCGCGCGTGCTGTCGGTGCGGCTGCGCGCGCCCGATGGCGCCTTCGCCATCGAGGCCACCACGCCCGAGACGCAGTGGATCGAGCCGCGGGCCGCCCAGCCGCAGGACGGGCCCGTGACCTGGCACTGGGAAATTACGCCCTTACAGCGCGGGCGCGGGCAGCTGCAGCTCTTGGTGAGCGCGCACATGGTGGGCCGCGACGGCAGCGCCGCCGAGGCGACGTCGCCGGACCGCATCATCGAGGTGGCGGTGCGCGGAGGCCGGGTCGGGCGCACGCTGCGTCGGGTGTTCGTGCTCGCGCTGTTCGGCGCGGGCATCGGTCTCGGCCGCCTCAGCCAAGACCGCCTCGCCCAGGACCTCTTGGATATCGCCACGCAGTTGGTGAAGAACGTCCTTGGTCTGCTGAGGACGTCAGGGTTCCTGGGGGGATAGGTCCGCCCACGGGGGAAGGGAAAGGCCCCGGCCTTTTCAGGCCGGAGATGGGTCATGCAATCGGCACCATCAGATTTTGCCTCGCCATCTCTTTGGCTCTAGGCAGCGCAAGCCCAATTGAGCACAAACAACCGACGCGTGCCGAATTCTCTTGGCGGTGATGCCGCCGTGCCAATCGGGACGACCCGGACGACCTGTCAGCGACGCTCGTGCGAAATGGAGGAACGACCGGGATCAGGCACGAGCCGCGCGATCTCGGCGCGCAGTTCGGGGATGCCCGCACCGGTCTGGGCCGAGGTGGCGAGCAGGGTCGGGAAGGCGGCGCCGTGCGACGCGACCGCGGCGGAGGTGCTCAGTTCCATCTCCGCGAGCTCGTGGTGCTTGATCTTGTCAACCTTGGTGAGGACGGCCTGGTAGGAGACGGCGGCTTGGTCCATCAGGTCCATGATAGCAACGTCCACGGGCTTCGGGCCGTGACGAGCATCGATGAGGAGGAACACACGCAGGAGCGTCGGGCGGCCGCGCAGGTAGTCGCGCACCAGGCCGGTCCACTCGTCCACTGTGGCCTTGGGGGCCTGGGCGAACCCGTAGCCGGGCATATCAACGATGAACAACGCAATGCCGGGTGCGGTGAAGAAGTTCAGCTGCTGGGTGCGGCCAGGCGTGTTGGATGTGCGGGCGAGACCGCGCCGGCCCACCAGGGCGTTGATGAGGCTCGACTTGCCGACGTTGGAGCGGCCGGAGAAGGCGATCTCGGGCCCGGCCGCAGGCGGCAGCGCTTCGAGCCGCGGCGCGCTTAACAGGAACTGCCAGGGCCGCCGGAATAGGGCCTCTCCGGCGCGGAAGTCCCCCTCTGTGAAGGATAGGGAATCCACGGGTCCGATCCCTATTGAGGTGTCAGACCCGCCCTCGGTCTGACATGGTTGCCGCAACCCGCATTGGAGCCCAGGGTGTCAGACCCTCCGCTCCCTGCGGTCTGAGGCACCATTACGAGCGCTCGCCCCGGAGGATGTCGCGCGCCTGGCTCAGCTTCTCCGATCCGTTGAGGCTGCCGTTCTGACGGGCGCGTGCCCTGTAGGCGGCCTCGACTTGGCTCGCCGTGGCGCCGGGCTCCAGGCCCAAAGCCTGCAAGGCCTCCGCGCGGGTCATCTCGGCCTTGGATACCGCAGCCTCGGATTTTGGCGCCACAGCGGCGCCGTCGCCGCGGCCCGTCTGGCCTGCTGGCGTCAAGCCAGTCGAAGGCAGGCCGGCCGCCCCGTCGGCAGGCTGCAACCTGGTGCCGAGGACCTTCTTCCACTCCTCGGCACGCTGCGCCAGCTTCTCGATGCTGCCGCGCACCAAGGCGCCGGCCCGCCCCAGGATGTCGCCGCCCGCCCCGGC
>JAFMSC010000603.1 GCA_017353825.1 Hyphomicrobiaceae bacterium
CGGGCGCAGCTACGCCGAGCGCGACGGGCACGCACTCCTCTACCTCGCCCAGATCGGTTGCCGCCTGGACGGGGCCGGCGCTGTGGCCAACCCGCGCGGCATGGCGGGCAGCCTGCTGGCGGCCGATTTCCACGCCGTGACGGTGGAGGATGCGCCGCTGCGCAACCTGCTGCAGGTGGTCGAGCGCAGCTTCCTGACGGCCGCCGGCATCGTGCCGGCGCCCCACGCCAGCGGCCAGGCGGCCACCACGGAGGGGGAGCGCCGCCTCGGCGTCACCTGCATCGACCTGGGCGCCGGCAGCACGACTTGGTCCATGTTCGCCGACGGACATCTGTTGTCTGTCGACTCTGTGGCGGTTGGCGGCCACCACGTGACGTTCGACATCGCCCGCTCGCTGGCGACCCCGTTCGCCGAAGCTGAGCGCATCAAGACGCTGCACGGCACCCTGGAGGACGGGGCCTTGGAGGATGAGGGGATGTTCTCATACGCCGTGTCAGGCCAAGGGGAGCCCGTGCTGCACGAGACCACCTTGGCCGATCTCAACGGCATTATCTCCGGCCGGGTGTCCGACCTCATCGCTCAGGTGAGCGAGCGCATCGAGCGCTCCGGAGTGGCGCACCTGGCCGCCCAGCGCGTGGTGCTGACCGGGGGCGGGAGCCAACTTAAGGGACTTGCGCGGTTTGCCGAGAATATGATGGGCCGGCCGGTGCGCATCGGCCGGCCGGAGCCGGCGGCCGGCATGCCGGTGGCCTACTGCAACCCGCTGTTCTCCACGGCCATAGGCCTAATTCCGATCGCCCTCGATCCCGCCGCCAGAACGCGCGGGACCGGCCTCCGCGATGACGTTGCCGCGGGCGGCTATTTCAAGCGCGTGGGCCAATGGCTGCGGGAGGGCTTCTAAGGACCACGCCATGAGCGACACTGAAGCTCCCGAACGGGCCCCGGAGCACGTCTCCCGATTCGCCAAGATGAAGCCGCGCATCGTCGTGATGGGCGTGGGCGGCGGCGGCGGCAACGCCGTCAACAACATGCTGGCGGCAGGGCTCGTCGGCCCCAAGTTCGTGGTGGCCAACACCGACGCCCAGGCGCTCCTGGCCTCGGGCGCCGAGCACCGCATCCAGCTTGGCGCCAGGCTCACGGAGGGCATCGGCGCCGGCGCCAAGCACGAGATCGGTGAGGCGGCCGCCGAGGAAGCGCTTGAGGAGATCCGCGCCGCCCTTTCCGGGGCGCACATGGTGTTCATCGCCGCCGGCATGGGCGGTGGCACCGGCACCGGCGCCACGCCGGTGATCGCGCGCGTGGCCAAGGAACTTGGCATCCTCACCGTTGCTGTCGTCACCAAGCCGTTCCTGTTCGAGGGCCGCCGGCGCATGCGCGCGGCCGATGCCGGCATCGCCGAGTTGCGTCGCCACGTCGATACGCTGATCGTCATTCCAAACCAGAACCTGTTCAAGATCGCTGACGAGCGCACGCCGTTCGCCGAGGCCTTCGTGCTCGCCGACCAGGTGCTCTACGCTGGCGTGGCGTGCATCGTTGACCTGGTCGTCAGGGACGCGCTCATCAACCTCGACCTTGCCGACGTGCGCACGGTATTGAGCGGCATGGGCACGGCGATGATGGGGACGGGCGAGGCATCCGGCGATAACCGCGCCGTCACCGCCGCCAAGAATGCGATCTTCAACCCACTGTTGGACGACATCTCCCTGCGCGGGGCCAAGAGCCTGCTGCTGTCGATCAGCGGCGGAGAGGACCTGACGCTGTTTGAGGTGCACGATGCTGTCGATTGCGTGCGCCACGAGCTCGATCCGGAAGCCAATATCATCTTCGGCGCCACCCTCGACGATACCCTGATGGGGCGCATTCGCGTGTCGGTGGTGGCCTCGGGCATGGACCGTGCCGAGCCGGGCGAGCGCTCCGCCACCGCCCCGCGCCCGCACGGCCGCTCACAG
>JAFMSC010000604.1 GCA_017353825.1 Hyphomicrobiaceae bacterium
TGGGCGCGGTGGTGGCCGCCGGTGGCCAGGTTCTCGCCAAGGCCGGCAACCGCACGCGCGAACTCAACGACCCCACCGCGCACGCGGAGATGCTGGCGATCCGCGCAGCCTGCGCTGCAGCGGGCTCGGAGCGGTTGGCCGAGGCCGACCTCTATGTGACGCTGGAGCCGTGCGCGATGTGCGCCGCGGCGGCCTCGTTTGCCCGCGTCCGCCGGCTCTACTTCGGGGCGAGCGACCCCAAGGGCGGCGGCGTGGAGCACGGCGCCCGCATCTTCAGCCAGCCCTCGTGCCACCACGCGCCTGAGCTTTACGGCGGGATCGAGGAAGTGCGGTCGGCGCAGCTGCTGCGGGCGTTTTTCGCGCGCCGCCGTTGAGCTGAGCCTTCTCTGCCCTCTCCGCCCTGCTACCCACCTTGCGCAAAACGTCCGCGTGCTGGATCGGCACAACGTCGTGGCGCTCGTAAAGCTCGCCCAGCGTGTCCCAGTGCTTGAGCACGGTGCGGTAGATCCAGCGGTAGCTGCGCTGCGACCTCGCCACCGACACCGCGCGCTCACGCCCAATGAACTCGGACGTGGCCGCGATCTCCAGCCAGTTCACCACCAGGTGCAGGTATGTCGCGTCATAGCCGCGTGCGCCCTCGGGCGGCTCCGTGGGCGCGTCAGGATAGCGCCGCACCAGCTCGTCCATGAAGGGTTCAACCATGTCGCGCTCTGGGGTGCCGAGGTACCACAGATACCAGTGCATCTGCTCGTGCAGGTAGGTGGAGAGCAGCTCGTCCTCGGTGGACGTGAAGCGGTTGCCGAGGGTGAGGATCGGCTGCGCAAAGGTGTCTCCGCCCGGTACGATGCGCACCGCGCCCGTGTATTCGTATCGCGCAAGGTCATGCCGGCGCCTGAGCGCGGCGAGCATATTGCGGATCCGGTCGCCCTCACGCCGCGCGTGGTCGAGGTCGACGTCGATACGAAGTTCGTCGCGATCGGAACGTGCCACCGGGAAGACTCCCCTTCTTTCCAATCAGCACACGGGGTCAAGAACGGGACTGTGACTGAGGTTGCGGAGGCGAGCACAATGCGTAACGGGGGAGGCAAGCGATAGTGTGGCATGCCGGCAGACTGTGGATAGCGTTGCCCCAGCCGCTAGCCCTCGACCTCAAGGCACTCGGCAAGCTTGCGTTTCACCTCGTCCTTGGCCGGTTCCGCCGCGGCCAGGATCGCCTCGATCCTGAAAAAATCGAGTGAGGCGAAGGCGCCCACCGCCGGTCGAATCAGGATTTCGGGTGCGCGCGCCTTGAGCTTCTCGCGTGTGATGGAATGGAACAACAACTGCGCGGCGCCGATCCGTGCTTCGATCGGGCGTGGCACCCTATCCATTTTCGCACCAGCGTGACGCCGCGTGTCTCCCGTGACATCAACGGCGATCGTCAGCTCCGCCTGGTCCATGACCACGTCGAACGGCACCGGGTTGACATAGCCGCCGTCGATCAGCACGCGGCCGTCAAGCACAACGGGTCGCGCCCAGGCAGGCACCGCGCAGCTGGCGGCCAAGGCGGGGATCAGCGGCCCTGTGTGCAGCAGCACCGGCTCAATGGCATAGTAGTCGGCCGCGACCGCGACGAACGGGATCTTCAGTGCCGCAAAGTCGCGCTGTAGGACGTCGGGCAGCAGCATCTCGAACAGCGCGACGTTGTCGATCACGCCCGGATTGCGCACGCTCCACAGCGCGGAGAAACCCCCGGCCAGCCGACCCGCGAAGCGGCGCACGAACGCGGCCCGGCTGGCCAGGTCCTTGGTGAAGCCCGCGCGGATGTCCGCCGCCGCCACGCCCGCCGCGTAGAGTGCGCCGATGATGGAGCCCATCGAGGTGCCGACGATCGCGGCGGGCATCAGCCCCAGCTCGTCCAGCGCCTCCAGGACCACGATGTGCGCCAGCCCCCGCGCCGAGCCCC
>JAFMSC010000272.1 GCA_017353825.1 Hyphomicrobiaceae bacterium
GGCATGGGAACGGCCGCGATGGGCAAGCTCAACTATTACAATGCCACCTGGAGCCTCGATGAGGCGCAGTGCCCCTGCGACGTGCACTTCCTGGAGTACCTCAAGGAGCGGCGGGTGCGGAACGCCGCCATCTTCCACTTCGGCTCGGGCAACCACCACATCGTCGGGCTCAAGGCCGCCGAGGACGGCGCCAACAACGCGGTGCTCAGCATCACCGCCTCGCCGCAGGAGTACGACGACTACGTGGAGCTGCTGATCAGGAATCCGCGCCTTGGCCACACCTACAAGGCCTACTTTGGCGACATCTACCAGCTCGACGCCCGGCTGCTGCCCGAATTCGATTACGTCACGCTGTTCCACGTGGGCGAGTTCCGCACGCCCCACAACGACAGCTACGGCGCCCTCACCGACCTGGAGATGACGCTGGTGCTGGCCGACAAGGTTAAGGCTGAGGGCGAAATCCTCTTCTACTCGGGCTCCTATGCCTACGACAAGGCTCAGGCCTGCGCCGCGGAGCTCGTTAGGGTGCGGCCGTTCGCTCCGGTGGCCGACTTCAAGTCGCTCAGGGTCTACAAGAAGCGGATCTAGATGAAAGCTGCGGTCTCGATCTGGGAAGTCTACAAGCGCGCGCTGTCGCTGCTGCTCGCTGAGCGAACGCGGGCCCTCTGGGTGATCGCCTGCGGCGTGGCGCTGGGGGTTGTGCCGATCGCCGAGCAGGTGATCTTGGCGCGGGTGGTGGACGCGCTGGCGCTGGGGCGGGGCGCCTTCCCCATCATCGGCCTGTGGGCCGTGGTAGGCCTCGTTGGCATCTTCGCCGGCGTCGGGGTAGCGGTGATGGCCGACCGTCTCGCGCACCGCCGCCGCTTGGCCGCCCTCGGCCAAGCCTTCGGGCACGCCATCATCCTACCCATCAGCTATCACGCCGAGAAGGGATCGGGGGCGGTGGTGCGCACCATCCTGGCCGGCACCGACGCACTGTTCTGGAATTGGCTCTCGTTCCTGCGCGAGCAGTTCGTGGCGCTGATCGGCATCCTCGCGCTGATCCCGACCGCGGTCTACATGAATCCGGTCATGGCCCTGATCCTGGCCGCGTTGGCCGCCGCCTACGTGGCAGGTAACGTCGTGGTTGGGCAGAAGACGAGCACCGGCCAGGCGGCGGTCGAGCAGTACCACAACAACGTGTACGGCCGCGTCGGCGACGTGTTGGGCAACGTCACGGTGGTGCAGAGCTACGCGCGACTCAGCGCCGAGATGACCACCATGCGCCAGATCATGTCCGACCTGCTCACCGCCCAGTATCCGGTCCTCACCTGGTGGGGGCTGCTCACGGTGATGACGCGCACGGCTGCCACCATCGCGGTTGTCGCCATCTATGCCGTCGGCGCACTGCTGGTGGGCCGGGGCCGCATCAGCGTGGGCGAGATCGTGGCCTTCGTAGGCTTCGCCTCGGTCATGATCGGCAAGCTCGACCTGCTGTCGGGCTTCGCCGTGCGCATCTTCCAGTACGCCCCTACCCTGCGGAGCTTCTTCGACCTGCTCGACGCCACCGAGGGCGTGCGCGAGCGGCCCGATGCCGCGCCACTCAAGGACGTGGTGGGCGAGGTCGGCTACGAGGATGTCACCTTCCGTTTCCCCAACAGCGACCAGGGCGTGTTCGATCTCACCTTCACGACGCCGGCGGGCAGGACCACCGCGCTCGTGGGCCCCACCGGTGCCGGCAAGACCACAACGCTTGCCCTCTTGCAGCGCCTGCGCTCGCCCGAGCGCGGCCGCATCCTGGTCGACGGCCAGAACATCGAGGATGTGACGCTGAACTCGCTGCGCCATCACATCGCCGTGGTGTTCCAGGACGCCGGCCTCTTCAACCGCTCGATCGCCGAGAACATTCGCATCGGCCGGCCCGAGGCCGGCGATGGGGAGGTGGAGGAGGCGGCACGGCTGGCCGAGGCGCACGATTTCATCGTAAGGAAGCCGGGCGGCTATCAATTCGTGATCGGCGAGCGCGGCGCCTCACTGTCAGGCGGTGAGCGCCAGCGCATCGCCATCGCCCGCGCCATTCTCAAGAACGCGCCGATCCTGATCCTCGACGAGGCCACCAGCGCCCTCGATGTTGAGACCGAGTCACGCATCAAGCGTGCGCTCGACCGTCTGCGCCACGGGCGCACAACCTTCATTATCGCGCATCGGCTCTCCACGGTAGCCGACGCCGACACAATCCTCGTGCTCGACCAAGGACGCATCGTCGAGCGCGGCACCTTCCGCGAGCTGGTAGGCCAGCAGGGCTTGTTCGCCCACCTTGTGGCCGAGGGTGGCTTCAGCGTGCCAGGCGAGACGGTGGGAGAAGTGGAGCGCGAGCGCGTGCAGGCCTAGACAGCCTCGCGGGCGGCGTCCCGCCCGGCGTCCGGTCGCGCTGGAACCTCGCCCTCCGAGGCGACGGCGAGGTTGGCGGTCAAACGACATTCCAGCAGGGACGAGGAGTGACAACAATCCCGCCGGCGATGCACGTCAAATCTTCGCTGCGTGGAAGCCATGCTTCTGGGTCAGGCGCCCGCTGCGCCCCTATTCATTCCGCGGTACCGTCGCCCTCATAGAGCAGAACCATATCCACGGAGCGCAGACGCCTTGACGCCTTGACGTAGGCTTTCTGGATCATCGCCCACCAGCTCCTTCTCCGCCCGCCGCTACAGCATGCTCGCAACAAAGCGCAGCGACGCAAGGACCAAGAACACGCCAAAAGCGATCTCAAGCTGCCGCTTAGCGAGGCGGTGCGCCATCCGCGCGCCATACGGTGCGGCTACGCTCGACAATGGCGCGATGAGCCCCACGCCGATCAGTGAAACGAACCCAAGAGAAAGCGGCGGCAGCACCGACATCAGACGCCACCCAGCCAAGACATAGCCCGCCGTCCCGACGATGGTGACAGGCACCCCAATGCCCGCCGAGGTTAGAGTGTGAGCACCGCATTCGAGATCGATCCACCGCTCACGCCGACCAACGCTGAAAACAGTCCGGTGAGAAAGCCAAAAAAGCGCTGAGCCGGTCGCCCGGGCAAGCTGACGCCAAGGCTCCACGTCCGACCCACCAACATCTTGGCGCTGACAAATCCTGCGAAAATCCCAAACGCGATCTTGAATAGATCTCCCGGAGCCCAAGCCGCCATCAGCGATCCAAGGATGACGCCAAGGACGGCAGGCGGTGCCCACAACCCCACAACCTCGGGAATGACCGCCCCCATGGCGCGGTGCGCAAAGTAGGAACGAGCCGTCGTAGGCACGATGATGGCCAGCGACGTGCCGACGCACAGTTGCATACGAACGTCGGCGGGTACGTCAAGGAGTCGGAATACCTCGTAGAGCGCCGGCACCATGACCGCGCCCCCGCCGACGCCAAATAAGCCTGCAAGAATGCCAGTGAATAACCCTGCAACAAGGATCGCGATGGCCAGCCATAGAAGCTCGCTTGGGGGAACAATGAGCAATCTTCTCTCCTATCGACCCTTGACGATCAGACCAGCCCAAGCGTGCCGCGCTGCCGAGACGGCAATGGCCTCCCGCCTCGTCATCCATAGACGCTTCATGGGATGTCGTGCGGCAACCAGAGTTGGATCGGCTGAGCCGGTGGTGCAACATGCCCCATGTGGCCCCGAATCATGAGCTCTAGAGCCACAAAGAGTTACCTCCCGTGTCGGGCAGTGCTCCCCAGCCCGGTGGTTTTTGGCGATCTTGCCGATGGTTCGACGATAGCTCTGCGGGTCGCGGGACTAGGCTCGGAGCGGGAGGCAGCGGTTGGTGGCTTGGCGGCTGGCGGCGGGCAAGGTTTGCCGAGCTGCAGGGGGATCCTGCAACAAGCCTACGACACGTGGCGAGGCGAGTTGCGGCGGCCTGCGAAGTTGATCAGGCCAATCGGTTGAACGAACTCGGGCGCGAGAATGGGCGCCGACGGCTTCAGGTCGCGCCGCACCGGGCCACCCTCGATCCAAGGTCGCGCCGCGCCTGGGCGGGCTGTCGGCGCGTCGGCCTTGCGCTGCGTAACCAGAAGGAGATCGGGAATGAGGGGTCTAATGGACGTCCAACTCCATCAAACGCCCAGGCCCCAACTCGGTCTGAACCTCTCCCGTCATCACGAAGCCGAGCTTCTTGTAGAAACATTCCGAATACGGATTGAAGATGACGTGCAGCTTTCGCGCGCCGCAAATGGCCGCCCGGGCGGCCGCCCTTTCGACCAACGCGCCCGCCCCACGCCGTTCTTCCACAGCTCGGGTTCGACGAACAGGCCGTCAAGCTCAGCATCACCGTCCTCCCGGAGGTAGATCGCCGAAAAGCCGACGCGCTCCCCCCGGAGCTCTGCCGCTGTGACGTCACCGGCCTCGATCTGACTGGCTGGAAGATCCACCGTCTCAGGATGCTCGGAAATGGCAGCGCGATCGTGAGGATCCGCGAGCGAAGCGCGGCGCTGCCGTTCGATCAGCTGTTCGATCTCATCTATCCGCGCAATGCGAAGTGCAAACGCCATCGGTCCCCCAGATTGCCACACCTTGCATCCCAGCTAGCACCCCATCGCGTCGGCGAGCTCCCCGAAGCTGGCGCAAACTACGTCCCAAGTCCGCTCTGCCTTCAAGTCCTTGCTCTGGTGCGGCCCGTACTCCTGCGGGCGGGCCACGAAGCCCGCGCGCAGGCCGACGGCTGAAGCGGCAGCGAGGTCGCCGTTGTGGGCCGCCACCAGCATCACCTGCGCCGGCTCCAGATTGAGCAAACTGGCGCTGGCGAGGTAGGCCTGTGGCAGCGGCTTGTAGGCGCGCGCCGTCTCGGCGCCGAGGATGACATCCCACGGCAGCCCGGCATGCTTGGCGAGACGCGTGAGCAGCCCCACGTTGCCGTTCGACAGCGTGCCGATGATGTAGCGCGACTTGAGGCGCGTGAGCCCCTCGACGACGTCGGGCCACGGCTCAAGGCGGTGCCAGGCGCGGTTGATGTGGCCCTTCTCGGCCTCGGTGAGCCCCGCAATGGCGTGCTTGGCGATGAGCTTGTCGAGGCTCTCCCGGTGTAGCGCGTCGAGGATGGTCCACGGCCGTCGCCCCGAGCGCACCTCCTCCATGGCCGGTTGGTACAGCCCGCGCCAGTCATCGGTGAAGGCTGCCCAGTCCGCCGCGATCTCCTTCTTCGCCCCGAAGCGCGTCAGCTCCGCAATGATGCTCCCGCGCCAATCCACGACGGTGCCAAACACATCGAAAAGCAGGGCTTGCACTTGGGCGACGGCAGTCACGGTTTGATCTCCTCCCACCTTGTCGGGGTCGGCACCCCCCGCTGCTCCCTCAGTCCATGTGGCCCTTTCTGCGTGGCCTTCTCGGGCAAGCGATGAGCGCGTGCCCCGGCGTCAGACCCGCACGGTCTCGGCCTACTCAACCTGGGCGCGGTGGCGCAGGTAGTGGTCGGCGAGCACGATGGCCATCATGGCCTCCCCCACCGGCACGGCCCGGATGCCCACGCACGGGTCGTGCCGGCCCTTGGTGGCGATCTCTGTCTCGTGCCCGAAGCGGTCGATGGTGCGGCGCGGTGTGAGGATCGACGACGTTGGCTTCACCGCGAAGCGGGCCACGATCGGCTGGCCCGACGAGATGCCGCCAAGGACGCCACCGGCGTGGTTTGAGAGGAACACCGGTCGCCCGTCGTTGCCGATGCGGATCTCGTCGGCTGCCTCCTCGCCGGTCAGCTCCGCTGCCGCCATGCCGGCGCCGATCTCCACGCCCTTGACGGCATTAATGCTCATGAGCGCCGCCGCCAGGTCCTGGTCGAGCTTGCCGTAGATGGGCGCGCCCCATCCCGCGGGCACGCCCAGCGCCACCACCTCGATCACGGCGCCTACCGAGGAGCCGGCCTTGCGTACCTCGTCGAGGTAGCTCGACCAGGTCTCGACGATGCCAGGTTCGGGTGCGAAGAACGGATTTTTCTCCACCTCCTCCCACGACCAACGCTTCTGGTCCACCCGGTGTTTGCCGATCTGCACGAGCGCGCCGCGCACGCTGACCTCGGGGATCAGCTTGCGCGCGATCGCGCCTGCGGCCACGCGCATGGCCGTCTCGCGCGCGCTCGCGCGCCCG
>JAFMSC010000273.1 GCA_017353825.1 Hyphomicrobiaceae bacterium
CCGCTCGATGCTCTTGCACACCCGTGTCAGATCGCGCTCTAGCGTCTCCCGCCGTCGCTTTGTCGGAGCAGTATTTTGCGCAGCCTCCAGCCTCGGGTTAAGCTCCCCCTCGATGAGGCGTGGATGCTCCAGGAGCCTGACAACCTCGTTCCAGACCACGTGATCGAGTAGGTCTTGGCGAACAGGTCGACTGCTGCAAACCGCGCCATTGACATAGCGCCACGCATCCGAGCCGAGGCAGCGGGCCGGAGCCAGCAGGTCTGGAGCCGCGCTTCCTAGCCGCCTGCGGTTGGCTTCCCTCACGTACAGCTTCGGCTGCTGGTTCGTGACCCACCCGAAGATGGCTTTGAGCTGGTCGACCGTGCGGCGCGCCGCCAAGAGCCAGGCGGCGGTCGGGCGCCTGCACGAGGCCGCGGGGCGGCCAGTGCTGACGGCGGCGGCCTCGGGCAAGCCCGCGTTCGATGGGTACCACGGCCACGGCGTCTTCACCTATGCCGCAATGGATGCGCTCCACCATGGTGGATACCAACGGCAACGGCGTGATCGAGGTATCCGAACTGGTGGCGTACGTCCAGGATCGCGTGCCAAGGCTCAGCGCCGAGCTCGGCCGCAGAGGCATTTCCGTGATTGCGGGGCGCGGCTCCAAGAACGATACACAGTCGGGCGCAGTTCGGCTCAACGGGGGAGGACTTCGCCTTGGTGCGGCGCCTCCGGGAGGAAACTCTGCCCCGCTCGCGAGCGCCAAAGAGCCAACACCTGCCACGATGAACAGTGACTGTCGAAGTGACCAGTTGCGATCCCCACCGACGCCATTCGACCGATCATTAAGCCGAGTCCGTACCCTGTCGTCTCCCCAAGCTCCCAGCGTCTATCGGTGCAAGGATCGGCAGGCCAAGCAGGCGTGGCGCTCGAGTGGGGAGGAGACAGCGCGCAACAGCTCACGCCACATCGGCATAAGAGCCAAGTTGCCGCCCCGGGGTCCGATGAGGTCTGCGTTACGGCCGCGACAGGTACGCCGCCAGCCGTGTCTTGAGGTCATCGGCGATAGCGCGGGCGGCGCGATTCTCCGCGTCCTCGCGGGCGCGCACGGTGGCGTCGGGCGAGTCGAAGCTCTCGAACGCGGCGCGGGCGTGGCTCGTGCCCTGGAACACGACTTTCTTCTCCTTGGCGTCAATCAGCCGGAAGGAGGCCTGGACCGCGTAGGTGGCGCACGAAACTCTGCCCTGGATATCGACGAACCGCGACATCAGGTTTTCTTGCAACCCCACCACCTGCAGGAGGTACCGCGGCGCCGACGTCTTGGCCTGACCACCGCCAGTGCCCTCGAAGATCAGGTCGTTGCCGATGCGCTGCCGAACGCGGCCGGGGATGGGCGCGAAATCAACGTCCTTCAGCTTGTCGCCGGCTGTGGCGCCACTGGCGTCCGGCGCGTAGAGCGGCCGGCAGCCGCTATCGCCGCTCGGCGCCTGCGCCAACAAGGAGGACACTGGCACCGCGGTTGGCGCCATCGCCAGCGCCATGCGCATTAGCGCGACTGGCAAAGGCTTTGCCATGATCGTGAGGTCCCTGCTCGCGCCCGCCGGTATGTCCTGGCAAGCCGCCGTCCCCGTACATATTTTCTGCCGGGTATTCGGGCAAAAGTGCGGCCCGTGACGGGTTAGTCGTACTGAGTCACTTTAGTCGGCATAGCAACAAAGAGCCGTGGCGGAGCGATCCGCCGGGGCCTAAGCTTACCACGCCTCAGGGGTCGATGGTCGGTTCGGCTTATGATCCGTAGGGCGACATGATTGGATAGCGCACACGCGCGGAAGAGGATATTGCGCGAGGTTGGAGCGGCTCACCAGTAGACTCTGGTCTGCTCTAGACTGCAGAGGCACGGCATATCCCGCGGGGAGGGTATCTGCAGTAGCGGGTCAGACGCCGCGTCCGATCTGCCGCGCACGGTGTGCGGCGCGCAGGCGCTCGGCCGGAGTCATCGCCTCCCGATGCTCGCCGATCACAGCGGGCGAAGCATAAGTGATGGGCGGTCGGCGACGGAGCTCGGCCAGAGCTTTACTGTCAGTCGGGCAGTTCACTGGCAAGCGCGCAAAGCTGGTCTATGACCATCGCGAGCGTCTGGCCGCTGGAAATGCCCTGCTTGATCTCGCCCGCGATTCGCTAGACCTTGACGGTCTGGCAGGGGCGGCCGGGCGCCAGTCGTCGCCTTGCAGCGCGCTTGAGCCACTGTGACTCTTTTTGCTGGCCACGAACGTCCTAGGTTCAGCAGCACGAGATACAGGAGCAGGCCGATGAGCCTCAAGGACAAGACCATCGTTGTGACCGGCGGCAGCCGAGGCCTGGGCCTCGGGCTCGTCGAGGCCCTGGTGGATCACGGCGCCAGAGTGAGCGTCGTGGCGCGCGACAAGGCGGCCCTCGCGGCAGTACAGAAGAGGCTCGGCGTCGCAGTGATCTCCGCCGACATCACCGACGAGGGGACCGCGTTGCGCATCCTCGGTGACGTCCGGCCCGAGGTCCTGGTGCTGAACGCCGGCACGCCACCTCGCATGGGGCGGCTCGACCAGGTGAGCTGGGCGGACTTCACTGCGCCGTGGGAGACCGACGTGAAGGGCGGCTTCTACTGGATACAGGGCGCCCTGAATGTTCCGCTCGCGCCGGGCGCCCGCGTCCTCGTGAGCTCCAGCGGTGCGGCGCAGCAGGGCTCGCCACTCTCGGGCGGCTACGCAGGCGCCAAGCGTATGCTCTGGTTCATGGCCAAGTACGCCAATGGGGTCGCCGAGCAGAAGGGACTGGGCATCCGCTTCCAGGCGATCATGCCTCGGCAGATGATCGGTGGGACCGGGGTCGGCGACGCGGGGGCAAGCGCCTACGCCCGGGCAATGGGCATCGAGCGCGAGGCGTTTCTGGCCCGGTTCGGTGCGCCGATGCCACCCCGCCAGTTCGGCGACCACGTGGTCGCAGTGCTGGACGATCCGCAGTACGCCAGGGGCCTTGTGTTCGGCCTGAAGGGCGATACGGCGATCACGGTCATCGAGGAGGCGACGGCTTGAGCGGAGACCCATCCTCGTCCTCAACCGAACGCCACGCGCAGTTGATGGCGCTCGCCGGCGACGCGCGGCCGGAGCTCCATCGCTATTGCGCCCGCCTGGTGGGCTCGGTGATAGAGGGCGAGGATGTGGTGCAGGACACCTTGGCCCGCGCCTTCGCCGCCCTGGACGAGCTGCAGGAGGTCCCACCGCTCCGCGCCTGGCTGTTCAGGATTGCCCACAACCGCGCGCTGGACCTGCTGCGCAGCCGCGCGATCCGCGCAGCCGAGCCCATCGAGGCAGCCCATGAGCTCGCCGATCCCGAGAGCCCAGATCCTGTGGAGATGCTGATGCGGCGGGAGGCGGTCGACACTGCGGTGTCGCGGTTCGTGGAGCTTCCGACCGTGCAGCGCAGCGTGGTGATCCTCAAGGACGTGCTCGATCAGTCCCTCGAGGAGATCGCCGCCATGCTTGACCTCACGGTCAACGCCGTGAAGGCCCACCTCGCCCGCGGGCGGGCCCGGCTCAAGGCCATCAACGCCCAGGCGCTGGCCCAGCCCGCCCGGCGTCCGCCTTCACCCACCGTGGCCCACTATGTCGCTCTGTTCAACCAGCGCGACTGGGAGGGGCTGCGCGCCATGCTGGCCGACGACGTGCGGCTTGTTCAGTCGTCACACCCGCTGCGCGCCGGCGCCGCCGACGTTGGCGAGTTCTTCGGCATCTACGGACGCAGTGCTCCAGTGCGGCTCGCCCCCGCCTGGCTCGAAGGCCGCGAGGTGATTGCAGTCTACGAGGGGCAGGCAGGGAAGCCCAGCTACCTGATGTGGCTGGAGTGGACGGACGGACGGATCACCTTCATCCGCGACTATCGTTATGTCCGCTACGTCGTCGACGACGCCGAGTTGGTCCATGCGCCAGACACCCCACCACAGGGCGCTGAACCGCCTGTGCGATGAGCTGCGCTCCGCCCTTGGCCGCGTGACCCAGAGCGACGCCTTGACCCTCGCGATCGCGTCCGGCGGACTAGCGGTCGTTCTCCCGCAATGCGCCTCGGACGGTCCGCGGTTCATCGAGTCGCATTGAAGCACACGAGGAATCCTGCCTCTCAGGCGGCCGGTAGCAGCTAGTCGGTGGCAACCGCCAATTGAGCGTCGAATGCCCGCTCGAGGGCGGACCGCGCTTCGACGCTGTCGTCCCTCGCCGTGAGCAGCAGGCGGACATCGAGGTCGCTCTGTGCCGCCAGGATTGCGCTCAGCTACCCGTCCAGCTCGGCGTCCTCCTGCGGCGGCAGCTGAGCCATCTCCTCGGCCTGGTCGATGCCAGATGGGCAGCGTCCGGCGCCCACCGTCCTCGGAGGCATCGGCGAACTGGCGAGCAGGCCCAACAGATCGGCTCCGACCCGCTCCTCGATCTCGCCGCGCAAGGCTGAGGCGCCGTCCTAGTCTGCGCGACCTGGCCAGGGTGTCGAACAGTCCGGTGACGAGCCCCCTCCAAGCACCGTCCGTTACCTTGGCATCGAGGTCGACGATGCTATCGAGATCGCAGAGAAGATAGATATCTGAAGCGAGCGACTTGAGCGGTCGCGATATCCCGTACAGCGGACGTGATTGGCGGCGCAAGGTCGTCACCGATTGCGCTTGGGCGAAAGTCCGCTTGCGTATGGCTGGGTCAGGCGTGGCGCCAGGATCGCGCTGCGCGATCTGCTGATTGAGCTCCAGCAGCGAGGACTGCAGGCGCTCGCGCTTCTGTCCCATCACCTGCGTGAACCTCGCTCATCAACCAGCGGGGGTCCTTCAGGCCGCTATGCCCAATCGCCCGATCCAGCCGCTGTGCCCTGGTGATACACCATCTGCCATCGGCCATCGATCCGCGTCCAGATCGAACAGCGCCGTGAATGGCGCTCGCGTCCTGTGGCTGGGTCTCGTCTGACAGATCGGTAGGTCACAAGGAACACGTCGGCTGCCAGTTTTCGCGCGTGAAAATCCTGCAGGACCCGCTCGTACACGGCCTCCTGACTTAGCCATTTCACAATCTGATCCCTGTTGGAAACAACGCCTTCGCTCCCGACCTCAACAAAATCGTCAGCCAGCAGCTCGCGAACGACATCCGGAGGCCTTCTCGCGTCAGCCTGCAGCAACCGTTCCTCAAGTCTCCGCAGGTGGGCCGCTTCCTCCGTCATTGTCCCTGCCTCGCGTCTTGCAGCGCACGTCACAATGAATGCTCATAGCCGTCATGGACGACATATCTGTTCGCCATGCCACGGATCAGGCCGTCCGGCATCGTAACATCTCCCCGCCTGATCAGGGGGATGTCCCGATCGATGTTGAAATAGGCAGAGCGGCGTTGCTCGCCTTGAGCCTGTAGGCTCCGGGTGTCGCTTCCTTGAAGGAAAGCAACGCCATGACGAGAACTATCACTCCCCGCACACTCGCCGTCACGCCCCGCATGGAAGAGGACCTGCGAAGGGCCGGCAATCAACGGTCCTCTCGCTTCCTGATTGCTGCAAGGACATATTCGACGAGCTCGCGGGTTGAGCGGGTCCCATCGACCTCCACGACTGGGCATGGAAGCTCCGCAAGCCATGCCTCGTGCCGCTTCAGGTTGCGCCCCACATACGCATCGTTGTCGTAGCGCGAGGCCCAATCGATCAATTCCTCGAGCTCCTGGTGCCGCCAGCCGCCCGCAGCAACGGCAGCGGGGCCGAACCGTCGCGCCTCGCGTTCGCGTAGGCGTTGCAGTCGCACCTCGGTCTGGACGCTGACGAACACAACGAGGTCAAACAGGGGAATGAGCGGATCGCCCCAGCCGTCGAGCGAGCCGCCCAGCACCCACTCCGCACGGTCGAGAAAGAGCTCGCGCATCAGGCGAAGCCGGTCGGCTATCGCACGCTTGTCGCGATAGGGAGGGTTCGTCGGCTGCCAAAAGTAGTCGTCGGTGTCATGGTGGGGGATGGCCAAGGCGTCAGCAAGCGCCCGGCCGAGAGTCGTGACGCCGGCTCCGGACGCGCCCGTGATGTGCAGCCTGCAGGTTCGCATCGGATGTAGCCGCGCAAGATT
>JAFMSC010000274.1 GCA_017353825.1 Hyphomicrobiaceae bacterium
GCCAACCAGCTCCCGATCACATGGGGTGGCAGCCTAGGCGTGAGTCTCTATGTTGTCAAACGATTGTTCACGGCCCTTGTGTGGGCAACAGGGGATGAGTAGTTACCTTCATTTTTCTTTGCGATGCGAGCAGCGCGCTGGGCCTCGGAGCGTCGATTAGCTGTTGGGCCTGCAACAGCCGGTAGGCGTGTCCGATGCGGGCTTCCTCATTGGTGGGCATGTTCATCTCCTGGACTGAAAGTGTGAGTGCACCCCAGGCGCTGAGCGCCCAGAGGCAAGCCTGCCGTGTCCAGCAGGATCTTCTTGACTGTGCTGCGGCCCTCGTGATGCCCTTTTGGCGTTGTCAGGCCAAAGAGGGGCACAATGGATATTCGAGGCGGAACGCCCGACGACTGGATCGTCTGCGGTTGGTTTACTGACGACCCCGTGTACAAGGCATTTGCGGAGCAGCTGGCCGCCAGCCTGGACCGTGTCGGCGCTCCCCACGACCTCGCCTGCGTCCAGGGAGACGCGCGGGGCTGGGAAGCCAACACCCTGCAGAAGCCGGCCCATATGCTTGCGGCGATAGATCGGCACCCCGGTCGCACCATCATCTTCATGGACGTCGACTTCACTGCAACCGGCGACCTCTCTTGGCTCGCCTACGGCTACGCGCGCGCTGACATTTCTCTGCAGATTCGCGTCCGGCGCCAGCGCTCGGGCTCGACGCAGCTGAACGTCAGTTCCCAGGTCATCGTCCTGCGGCCGACGCCGCTCGCCCGCGAGTTCGTGGCGAGCTGGTGCCAGAACTCCAGAGCCTCCCGCGTCTATGGCGACACCGACGAGGCCACGCTCAAACTGACGCTCGGAACGCTGGGGGGTTGGACCATCACCCGCCTCGACCAGCACCGGCTGTACGCCTGCCTGACGCACCACAAGGCCAACCTCAGGGGCCGGCGCATACTCGGCCCCATCAGGGAGATGGTGAACCTGCTCCGGCCGGCGTGGCTTGCGCCCGCTAGCTGATCGACACGAACGTCGTCGCGCCGTTGACGTGGTAGGTGATCACGATGATGCCCTGGCACCACCGGATTGAGCCGAATTGGCGGCGCCACCGTCGACCATGGCCGCGCAGCGGCTCCGCCTACCCCTCAGGCGTCCCGACTTTCAGACGCCCCCGCATAGGATTGTGAGCGCGTTCTGGACCATGCCACGCCAGCGGGACGTTCTGGAGCCTCCGGCGGGATCGTCTTGGCGCGGAACGTATATGCAACGATCCATGTACGGGAAGAGTGTTCTCCGAACAGACTGACCAGGCGGGCGATGATGGAACTGGGTGAGATGCAGGCGTTGACATTCTTAGCGTGGGGTTTCGTCGGCTGGGCGCTGATCACGAGTTTTGCGTGGGAGGCCTTTGCCGAGTGGGGGCAACGCCTAGGCGCCAGCGCGGGCAGTAGTCGAGCGCGATGCCTTCCGCGACGTGCCGCTCGTCGCCCTTGTTGGACGCACCAGGACCTCGGCGGGGATGCCGAGTTCCTCGTTGAGCCGGCGGATCATGGCGATCGACAGGTTGCGCTTGCGGTTTAAAACCTCGGCGACGCGCGTGCGGCTGCCGATCATGGGCTCCAGATCCTTGCGTGTGAGTCCCTGCTGTTCCATTCGGAACTTGATGGCCTCGATGGGGTCCGGCAGGTTCATCGAATAGTGCTCGTCCTCGTAGGCCTCGATGAGGGTGATGAGGATGTCGAGCCGGTCACCCTTGGGGGTACCAAACTTGGCGCCCCACAGGCGCCCTACCTCACGGAGCGCGGCATCGTGGTCTGCATCGGTCCGGATGGGCTTCAATTCATATACCATAGCGCACCGTGCTTGCGTCGATCTTGTCGTAATCCTCGTGGCTGCCGAGCCAAACGATCCACACCGCGTGCTTCTCGAAATCGACGGCCGCGACAAGCCTGTAAGCATTTCCCTTGATGTTGAAGACGACGCGATCCGCCGCAACGATGCTTGCTGTCGCGTAGGACCGCTTCACGTCCGCCGCATTCTGCCAGCGCGCCCGCCTCACCTCATGGAACCAGGCATCGAGCGCCGCGGACACCGCCCTCTGATCGGAGCGTCCCGCCAGCGACTTTACGAACTTTCGCAAGGTGCTTCGGGCGATGATCCGCATGGACCCGCCCTATAGCATGCGCCCATTTTGGGCACAAGTGGCCGTAAAAGGCTCAACCATCCGCCCACTCCTGCCGTCGCTCCTGGATCGTCGGCCCTTCGTGATATCTGGGATGGCCCCGCGCCGCCGCAAACTCTGTGTTCACGGCCCGCGGTCCTTAGGCTGATCCTCGAAGGCGCCCGCCGCGCAACAGGCCTGCGCGAAGTCGACTGCGAGGCACGAGCCGAGGCCGACGAAGGCGAGGGCGGTGAGGATGAGGTCCGAGGTCATGGCTTGGGCTTCTAATTGCCATTCTCGAGCTTCCGCCGGAGCGCAGCCAACTGTTTGGGCATGGCGTCCATCAGCTCGGTCACGGTGGCATCGCCGGCGCGCACAAGTCTGCAGGCCGCGATCAGATCGCCGAGGGCATGCAGCTCGGCCTCCAGGTTGAGGACGGGCGCCGCGCCGTTGGCCGCGTGCGCGGGCTCGACACCGCCCGGCAGCATGAGAAGGTGCGCGGGGGCCACGCCGAACGCACGGCCATACGCGATGGCTTCATCTCGACCGAAGCCCCTGATTCCATTTTCGTGAGAAACGAAGGTCGGCACCGCCCATCCATTGGCGCGCGCAGCCTCGCTGGCGTGCTCGAAATGTTTGCGGCGGGCGGCGCGCAGTCTGCTCGCCGGGGTGTCGTGAGCTGCAACCCCTGCGCCGTTCACGGCGACGGGCTCGCCATAGATATTAGGGCGCAGGATGTGGCGCGAAACGCCGGTGATGCGCTCGACGTCGAGGCATCGCTCTGGCGGGATACGGCTCCACTGGCCCACTGCCTGCTCGGTGATACCGAGGGCCTCCGCAAGTGCCCGCGCAGTTCCAGCCACCTGTATGGCCGCGGAGACGCCGGCATCGCACTCACTGTCGACCTCAGCCGGAGGAGCGAAACGCTGAAACTCGTACTCGGGCAGGCCGAATACTTTTGACAGCGCGGTGATGTTTCTCTCCCGCGGATAGCCTCTGCCCGCCTCCCACTGGGAAACGGACTCACGGCTGACTTCCTGGCCTTTGACAAGCGACAGCTCCCGCGCCAAGTCGGCTTGCGACCAGCCCTTCTCTGCGCGGCAGATCTTGAGCTTGCGGCCGAGGCGGCATTCATCGTCGCTCATGGCGCGGTCCTCCGCCGGAAGCCTTGGACAACCCACCGCACAGTGCCGATCACGATCCATGCGAAAGGCCAGGCGAGCAGCGGCGGCACGAAGGCGAAGACCATCGCCCGATAATTCTGCTGCGCTTCGGCGCGCTGGCGGTCCACGCTGAACCACATGTAGCAGTCCTTCTCGCTAGTGCCCCTCTCTACGCAATAACGATAGTCCCGCCAGGCCCATGTTTCCTGGCTCTCGACGTACGTGAACGCGATGAGTATCCACAGGACCGAGGCCACGATGCCGAGGCGCTGCCAGCCGTTGGTTCGCGGCTGCGGCTTCTTCCAAAAATAGATGGCATTGGAGATGGCGCACCACGCCCCAAGGGCGAGGCCGCAAACCAGCGCGGCGAGGAAGAGCCAGACCACGGCCCTCCCAGCGGCGTCACTACCTGGCGGATGCTCCATCGTGTTCAGCACCATGGCCAGGATGGCGTCGAGGGCGGTCAGGGCCAGGAAGCCTCGGAACGCCCAGTGCTCCATTGTTTGGGCGGCGATCTTCATGGCTTCCTCCTATGACTTGCACCGCACAACCATGCTGCGGTTTTTCGACGTGCTGACGCTGGCACCTCCTCCGTACTGGTTATAGCTCGAGCCACCGAGGACCCCGGTCTCCTCAGACTTCGTGAGGATGTCGTACCCGCGGGCTCCGCAGATTTCACCCGCACGTTCCAGGCACTGATTCCACGAGGCGACGTAGGTCCCGTAGAGGCCGGCGCCCGAACACGAGATCGCGTGCCCCTGGCCTCCATCGGCGGTGTGGATTGGCGTGCTGCTGACGCAGCCGGCGAGTAGGCACGCCGCTGCGGCGGCGATGGCAATCTTCTGCATTGTCGTCTCCATCAATCCGTTGGGTGCCCCAACCGGGGCGGAATTACTTGCGCGGCAACTTGACAGTCTTGTCGGGTTTCTCACCCGGCGCTGTGACCTCCCCCGACGCCAGCGCCCTCAGCGTGCCTTTCCAGCACGATGCCGGCATAGGTCGCCATCTTCCGGCGGTCGGCCTCGGCCAGTGCTTTGAGCACCTTTTCCGTCCGCTCGGATAGGTGGATGTGCTGCACGACCGTCAGGCCTCTGCCGTCAGTCCTGGCCCGCCTGTTGTTGCTCTGCTCCTTTGCCGTCGCCCAACGGCAATTGCCGGGTTCGTAGTCACCAGCGTTGTTGGGGTAGCGGTCAATTGAGTGCTTCGGGCTTGGCCGTGGCTCAATGTCCTCCAGGAAGGCTTGAAAGCTGTTTTGCCAGCGGGCGCATACCTGGACGCCGTTGTAGCCGGCTTTGCACCTATGGCGCATTCCAACCCAGATCGCGTGTTCGGGAGGGTGCTTCATGACTTGCGGCCCTTCTGAGCCTTCTCCCAGGCCTCCAATCCCAGGTCAAACAGCTGGCGGATAGCCTCCGCGTTATTCGGCGGGTCGTCCTGCTGCTTGCGCCACGCCTTGAGCTTCTTCAGCCGGTCGTCGTCGAGCCGGACGGCAATCAGGTTCGTCATTTTCTTGTTCTCTGCCATGGCGGCACTCTAGTGCCGCAGTTGGGTGCACGCTCATTGTACTTGCGTGTCTGAGTTACTCTAGCTACTCTATTCCCCGCACCCTGACAAGCCATCTCCCCGAGCTTGTGGTGCGTGCCGGCGGTCCTCTCCGTACTGGGCCGCCGGCTTCTCAATTTCGACAGAGGAGTTTCGCGCCGATGTTCAAGCTCTCGCCCAGCGTCATGCCGGCGCCGTCGGGCTTCCAAACGCTCACCGAGTTCCAGCTGACGACGATCGCCAACTTGGTGAAAGCCGTGGCTGGCCCCAACCCGCCCCACGGCGTCGCCAGCGCCCTAGTGGGGCTCGCGCACTACCAGGATATCCACGCTGCCCGCGATCTTGCTGACGCGGCCGCGCGTGAGGGCTTCATCGGCCTGGCGGCCGGCATCGATTCGGAGGTTTCACCATGACCGACCTTGATCTCGTATTCGGCGGCGCCATGTCCCACCTCGCCCTGGGTCTCGCCTTGGCAGTGGCCGCGGCAAGCCTGATCGGCCTGGCGATCAACTTGTGGAGGGAGGGTCGGCTATGACCCTCGTCGGTAATCTGGAGGCGATGCTCATCGCGCTCCAGACCTGGCACATCACGGAGCTTCCGCTAGCCGCCAGGAGGCGCCTGTCCGACCTGCTCTACGGCGCGCACGTGCTCGTCGAGATGCAGGTGACGGGCACGGGTTTCCCGAGGGTGAAGCAGGCGTGCATCGTGTCTAAGGCCCTCGCCATGATGGCGGCCGTGGACCGGGACGAGCTGCGGCGCGCCCCGGCCACCACAAAGTTGCACCTCGAGCGCGAGATGGACCGGGTCGAGAGGTTGCTGGTCGCGCTCGACGATGAGTTGCCGGAAATGCGCGCCGGCGTGTTGGCGTTGCTGCGACGGGGTGATCGCGCCCCGTAAGAGTTGGTGTCGGCTGGGCCACAGGGCGCGCGCCCGCGAAGGCCAGTGTGGACACGCCTAGCCGGCACCTTCCCCAATCCCAAAACCAACGGAGATATTCATGCGACTTGTCGCGACCGCCGGCATGCTCGGCGCACTTACCGCCGTTGCAACGGCCCAGGACCTGGCCGGCTGTGCCGGCATCAAGATCCCAGCCATGCGGCTCCTGTGTTTCGACGGGCTGGCCAAGAAGGTTGGTGCCCCGGCCAACCGGAGCCCGCCAAGTCGACCAAGCCTGCCGCTCCCACGCCAGCGCCGGTCGACGGCGGTGGCAAGTGGGCGGTCA
>JAFMSC010000275.1 GCA_017353825.1 Hyphomicrobiaceae bacterium
CCCGGTAGCTCAGACATGGGGAAGGCACACCGCCCAGTCGGGCAAGCAGCGAAACCACAGATCGTGAGGTAGCGCCCCGCCAAGGGGCGCACCGGCTGGGGCCGTATATGGGCCGCGATGGCGGCGGAAGCAAGACACGGTTGCGGGAGCAGTTCCACCTAAAATGAGCAAAAGACAAGGGAAATCCTTTACGTTTCATTAAGCGCCGGCGGCTGATGTTTGCCAGGGCATTCTACCCCTATCCTCACGCGGATCCTGCGCGAGATCGTAAGGGTGTGCGGAGCCCATGGATGCCCCAAGGATGGCCCATGGATGCCCATGGATAGGACACCCGTGAATGGGATGCCCATGGAATAGGATGCCCATGGATGATGCGCTCACAGCTAACGGCGGCGCCACCGCGTTGGCGGCCGACGGGGACGCAGCGGCGGCAGTCGCGGCGTGGCTGTCCCAGCTGGCTCACGAGCGGGATCGCGCGCACAACACGGCTCTGGCCTACGAGCGCGACCTGCGCCAATTCCTGGCGTGGCTCAAGCAGGACCTTGGCCGCGCACCGCAGCTTGCCGATCTGGCGCGCCTCGATGCGCGCAAATTTCGGGCCTTCCTAGCGTCCCGGCGGAAGGCCAATGTGGCGAGCCGCTCCCTGGCCCGCAGCCTGTCCGCCCTGCGCACGTTTTTTCGCTGGCTGGACGCGGAGGATATGGCAGCCAACCGCGCCGTCCTGCAGGTCTTCCGACCCAGGGTGGCGCACAGCATCCCCAAACCGCTGAGCGTCGAGAAGGCTGCCGCGGTCGTCGATGGTGGCATGGCGGCCGACCTCGACTGGATCGCCGCCCGCGACGTGGCGGTGCTCATCCTGCTCTACGGCTCCGGACTGCGCATCTCGGAGGCGCTGGGCATCACACGCCGCGACGCCCCCACACAGGGACGGGAGGTGCTGCGTGTGGTTGGCAAGGGCGGCAAGGAGCGCGTGGTGCCGGTGCTGCCCGTCACACAGGCGGCCGTGGCCCGCTACCTGGCGCTCTGCCCCTATCGGCTGGCGCCAGACGTTCCGCTGTTCGTGGGCGCCAAAGGCAGGCCGCTGAGCGCCCGCATCGTGCAGCTCGTTATGGTACGTCTGCGCAACGCGCTCGGGCTGCCGCAGACCGCCACGCCGCATGCGCTCCGTCACTCGTTCGCCACGCACCTGCTCTCGGCCGGCGCCGACCTGCGCCAGATCCAAGAGCTCCTTGGCCACGCCAGTCTCTCCAGCACACAAGTCTACACGGAGGTGGACCGGGAACGGATGCTGGCGGTTTACGACAAGGCGCACCCGCGCGCGTGAGGGCCTTGGCTCAGCGGACCCAGCCCGTGGCAAGCGCGCTGGCCCACGCCGGGTTGCCATTCCTCGCCGCAAGCTCCGCCATCCGCGTATTGTCGTAAGACACATAGCGGATGGTCGCGTGCCAGGCGCCGGCCATGCGTTCCAAGATGGCGTAGCAGGCGTGAGGCGTCCCAGCCTCCACCTTATGCTCCACGGGGTCTGTCCCGAGATATCCGGGAAGCCCGACGCTGCCTGGATTGACGGCGAGGCGGCCGTCACGGAGGCGGACGACCCGCGGAATGTGCGTGTGGCCGCACAGGATCAGGGATGCGTCGATGCCCACCGCCTCCTTCTCGATGTCCTCGATCGGTGCGGGCGCCACGAGCCCGTCGCCGGTCACCCGGTCGAGCCAGTAGGTCTCGTCGTTGCGCGGGGAGCCGTGGCACAAGAACACGTCGTCTTGGAAGCGCAGCGTCGCCGGCAGGCTTGCTAGCCACTCCATGTGGCTATCGTCGAACCACGTGAACGGCCGTCCTTTGCGGCCACGCTTCTCCAACAGCACCCGGTCCTGGTTGCCCTGAATCGACGGCAAGCCCGTTGCCATCAGCACGTCGGCTGTACGCCGCGGCTCCAGCGGGCCGCTGACATGGTCGCCGAGATTGACGACCTCGGCGATGCCAGTGGCGGCGATGTCGGCCAGCACCGCCTCCAGCGCGTCGCTGTTCCCGTGCACATCGGCAATCGCGGCAAACTTCATCGTCAAACCTCCCTTCGCCGGCCGATGCGATGAGGCTCGCGGGAATACGGGGGGCCGTTCGCTTTGGCTGCACTTGTTGAAGCGCCCGCAAGCTGATCGTCAAATCGGCGCTCTCTTGTCTTGTCTATTCTGTTCGCCATCGCCTTGCTACCGCAGAGTTGAACGCTCACTCCCATTCCGCAGCAACGACGATCGCGTCATGTTCGCCACCGGCTGATCGCCCCCGCATTGGCCGCAACCTTGCAACGTGCCGCGTCTGCAGCGATAGCAACGTGCGCATCGCCGCACTCTTGGGAGGCGCGCCTTCTTAATTTCGAGCGTCTCGTGCTTTGCGGCTTGCGACGCCAGCTCTCATCAAGGGCGCTCGCCCAGTGTGCGCTTGAGCGCGCTCAGGTAGGCGCGGATGCGGGCGGCGTTCACGCCGTAGTCGTGCCTGCCCTTGCGGCTGGCGGAGCGTATGTCGATGCGGGCCCCCCCGTCGGCCGGCCTGACGCGGATGACGATATCGTCGGTGAAGCCGAACCAGCGGCTGCGCTGGCTCGCCTCGATGCGCCCGTCGTCCTCTTGCGCATCAACGATCATCCAGCCCGGCATCGTCTGCGCGCGTTCCAGCGCCCTATGGAAGGCCTCGTCGATCGGGAGCCTCGCATAGACCGGCGCGACATCGGGATATGCTGCGCGCTGCAGCTGCGAGAGCTGCGGCTCGTCGGTGTCGATCCTGTTGGCGCTCTCCTGCGCGCGTGCAGCCTCGGTCGCCCTGAACGCCGGCCGATCGACGGTATCGGTTGCGATGTCGTGAATAGGGGGAAGGGTGCGCCGGACATAGGCATACTGCAAAGGCAGCCAGACGAGGCCCATGCCGGCGGCGAGGGTGACGCCCAGCACCACCAGCGTGCGCGGACCGTGCTTCGAGCGACCCAGCGCCAGTGTTGCGAGCGACAGGGCGGCGGCGGCCGCTCCCACCAGGCCGGAGGCGGGGAAGAGCCGGTACAGGCTGACGCTGTAGGACCACCAGCCCAGCTGCGAGCCGAGCGGGGCGAGCGCGAGCAGGCACAGCCCAGCGCCCAACGCCACAGCCGAGACAACGGGACCAAGCATTTGCAAGCGCATGCCGAACCTGCTGGGATGAGTTGAGAGGTGGTGTGGCGCGGCGGCCCCGTCAATTCTCTCAACGGACATAAGGCAACAACGCCCCGCTCATCGCGGGCCTCGCGGCAGGCGCCATCAGCACCGCATTCTACCGCTGCGCCATGGGCACCGCGTCCGGCGGCGCGGTCACCCAGGCCTTGCCGCCGAGGCCCAGCCGGTAGCCCACCTCGAACAGCGCCTTCATGTAGGCCGGGTCGAACGACTGCGTGCTGCGCCCGGTGAAACTCGCCGGGATGGACGCCAGTCGGAACTCGGCGCCGTCGCGCTGGGTCATGGCGTAGATGCGGTTGATGTCGCCCAGCCCCTGGTTCTTGGTCACGGTAAACAGCGACCTGGCGCTGATGGCGAGCGTGTTGGGCTCCACCGCCTCGTAAGCAGGGGCGAGCCTGCCGTTGCGCACCACGTAGACGCGTCGGATCGGCGGCCGGGCATAGAAGCCGTCGAACGTCCGAAGCGAGAACTGCGCCGGCGCCAGGAACACCTGCCGCGTCGGCCCACCGTCCACATGCATCTCCTCGAACGTCTCGCCGCCCGCGCGCACCTTGATGTGCACCGGCGGGAAGATGCCGGGGATCGAGGCGGACGCCAGCAGCACGTCGCGGAACAGCTGGGCCGCTTCGGGATCGCGCCCCGCGGCAGCCGCGATCTCGCCCATGTTCCACATCACTTGCCGTTGAGCGTCGAGGTTGGTGGTACCGATCATCAGCAGCCGGCCGTTGCCATATTCCTGGGCGATCTCCCGCAGCATGCGGCGGTCAACGTGCTTGGCGATCAGCGCGCGCAGCGGCCCGGCGTCTGCGATCGCCTCGGCCCCGAACAGCGCCGCCAGCAGCTGCGGCGTGGCCACCAACTGGGGATCGGACTTGGTCCACAGCTCGGCGAGCTGGCGGTCGTACGCAGGCCCGAGGAAGGCATAGGGGGCGATCAGCGCGCCGGCGCTCACGCCAGTCACCACTTCGAACCTGGGGCGGTCGCCGCGCTGCGTCCAGCCAACCAGTAGCCCGGCGCCGAACGCGCCGTCGTCGGCGCCGCCCGACAGCGCGAGATACTCAACCAGAGGCCGGCCCTGCTCCTGGCCTACCCGCGACGCCATCTGCTTCACGCCCGGCATGTGCGTTTGCACGAAGGCCACGACATCCTTGGGCACTTCGTCGCCCCAGAAGCGCGCGTAGGCGAGGCCCGGCACGTTGGCCTTGGAGACGAGCGGCTCCGGGACCGGCTGGCGCTCGATGCGCGCGCACCCAGCGGCCAGTGCAACGAGCACGCACGCAGTACCTACGCGGCCAGCGACCCAGCGACGCAACATGCCCACCCCGTCCCGCGCATGACCGGCGCGACCAGGGCATCATTCGGTGCACCCCCATCCGCCACCGTCAACTAGCGGATGCACAAAGCGGAGAGCCCGTGGTCGCGCCGCCACAGACGGTGTCAGATCCTCGCGGTCTGACACCCATGGCTCCAATGCCGGCTGTGCAGCGGTGTCAGACCTTGGGGACCTTGGGGACCTTGGGGTGTGACACCTTGCGCAAACCGCACAACGTGGGCAGTCTTGACGCAGAGGCTCGGAGGGGAGGGGGAGTGTTGGACTACGAGGCCGAGTACAACAACCGGGCGCGGGTGCCGGAGTACCCCGAGATCGCCGAGCGCTGGTCGCTGCTGGCCTCGGCTTACCGGCTGGCGGGCAACACTGCGCTCGATCAGCCTTATGGCACGCGTGAGCGCCAGCGCTACGATCTGTTCCACGCCGGGGACCAGGACGCGCCCCTTGTCGTCTACATTCACGGCGGCTACTGGCAGCGCGGCGACCGCAAGGACTACTCCTTCCTTGCGCGCGAGCTGAACGCGGCCGGCGTCACCGTCGCCATCCCCTCATACACGCTTTGTCCCACCGCGTCTGTGATGGAGATCGGCGACGAGATCCAGGCCTGTCTGGCGGCGCTGTGGAAGAAGACCGGCAAGCGCCCGACGGTCATCGGCCACTCGGCCGGCGGCCACCTGACAGCGGAAATGATGGCGCGCAGTTGGGGCAGCTTTCCCGGCGTCCCCGCCGACCTTGTTCGGTCGGGCTACGCCATCAGCGGCGTGTTCGATCTGGCGCCCCTGATCGACACCAGCCTCAACAAGGCCTTGGGCCTCACCAAGGGCACGGCGCGCGCCGCCAGCCCCCTGTTCCGGCCACCCGCCCCCAAGGGCCGCCGGCTGGTGGCCGCCGTTGGCGGCGAGGAGAGCAGCGAGTTCCTGCGGCAGAGCCGCGCCATCGCCGACGCCTGGAGCAAGGTGGGCATCGATGCCAAGTATGAGGTGATCGCCGGCGCCAACCACTTCTCCATGGTGGACGAGCTGATCCGCCCCGACAGCCCCATGCTCAAGCGGATCACCGGCATGGCACAGGAGGCCCACTCGGCCTGAGGCCGGAGACCTATATGAGTACCTATTCGGCACGAGGCGTGGCGCGCTCGGGCTATCCTGCGGGCCGGCCGTCGGGCCGCCTCTGCGCTTCCTGGCGCGGCTCAACACCAGGTTCGGCGGCGGCCGTGTGCTGGAGGATCTCGGCAGCAAGCGGGTCCCGCCGCGGGGAAGCATCAGGCGCCCCCGACAGCCCAAGCTCGAGCCAGTCGCCGGACGCGGGCACGTAGGGTTGCGCGGCACCCTGGCCGCCGGCCGCCCAGCCGGTTGGGTTCGGCAGATCGACGGACGAGATGCACGCCAGTGCGGCGCCCATCAGCAGCAGGCCGGTGCGGGTGAGCCCGCCCAGCGTCCATTTGGCGCACGGTTCAGTCCCAGGGCGGTCGAAAGCCTGATCCACGATGGCAACTCCTGCCGGTTCTGTGCGGTTCTGTGCGGTTCTGCGCGGTTC
>JAFMSC010000605.1:0-1460 GCA_017353825.1 Hyphomicrobiaceae bacterium
GCTCGCTCCTTGGCACAAACACCATCACTTCAGGGGACTTTCAGCTGCCGACGACGGCGGCAGCCTCCGGGGTTGGCCGCGCCGTTGCGTCGGCGGGACGGGCCGGCAGGCTGATGCGGATCAGCGCCCCGTGCGTGCGGCCCGGCGCCGGCGGCGCATCCTCGAGGGAGAGGGCGCCGGCGTGCTGCTCGACGCTCTTCTGCACGATAGCGAGGCCGAGGCCGGTGCCCTTGGCACCCTTGGTCGTGACGTAGGGTTCGGTGAGGCGGATGCGGTTCTGCTTGGGCAGACCGGGGCCGTTGTCGATCACCTCGATGTCCACGCGGGCGCCGTTGCGGCGTACGTTGGTCTCGATGCGCCCGGCCCAGGCCGGCTCCTTGTCCTTCTTCTCGGCGTACTGCTGGATGGCCTCTTGCGCGTTCTTCACCAGGTTGATGACGGCCTGGGAGATGAGGCGCCGGTCGCAGGTGACGATGATGGGCTCCTTGCCCATCTTTGTGTCGAAAGCGATGTCCTGGCTCGCCATCTGGCGGTCGATCACCGCCGCCTTCACCACCTCGCGGATGTCGTGGTCCTCCATCAGCGGCTTGGGCGAGCGGGCGAAAGCGGAGAACTCGTCCACCATGCGCGTCACGTCGCCCACCTGACGAATGATCGTCTCGGTACAGCGATCAAAGGTCTCGCGGTCCTCAGCGATGGCCGTGGCGTACTTCCGGCGCAGGCGCTCGGCGGAGAGTTGTATGGGCGTGAGCGGGTTCTTGATCTCGTGGGCGATGCGCCGCGCCACGTCGGCCCAGGCGGAGGTGCGCTGAGCCGAGACCAGCTCGGTGATGTCGTCGAAGGTGACGACCGAGCCGTGGTCCTCCTCGCTCGGGGCCTGCTCGGTGACGCGCACGGAGAAGCTGCGCTCCTCGCCGTTGATGAGCATCGCCACCTGCTGCTGGCGGCGGCTCCTGGCGGGATCGGCGGCCTGCTGCACGAGGTTGGCGAACTCGGGCACGACGAAGGCAAGCGGGCGGCCGGTGAGGTCGGCACCGTCGCGCGCCAGCAGCTTCTCGGCCGAGCGGCTGACGAGAACGATGCACCCGTGCCGGTCGAGGCCGATCACGCCCGCCGAGACGCCCGACAGCACCGCCTCCATGAAACGGCGCCGCTCCGACAGCTGGCGGTTGGTGGTGACGAGTGCGGAACGCTGGCTCTCAAGCTCCTTGGTCATGGCGTTGAAGTTGGCCGACAGGCGCCGGAGGTCGCCCTCGCCGCGGCGGATCGGCAGCTCCACCTTGAGGTTGCCGCGCGCCACCTCCTGGGCAGCGCTGATCAGCCGCCGGATCGGCGCCACGAACAGGCCGGCGAACCACAGCCCGACCCAAATGGCCGCGAACAGCGACGTGAGTGAGATCATGAAGTACATGAGCGCGTGCGCCAGCACCTGGCCGCTGCGCGCGCCCTTGAGCAGGTCG
>JAFMSC010000605.1:1470-1925 GCA_017353825.1 Hyphomicrobiaceae bacterium
GGATCGATCCCGCGGGCAACGTAGAGGTAGGACCCCGGATAGTTGTTCAGCTTGACAAGCGCCGCCACGCGCGCGCGCTGGGCGTCGCGCTCTAGGTAGGCAGGGAGTTGCTGGTAGGGAATGTTAGCGCCGTCGAGCCCTTCCGATTTTGTGGGCATGAGCAGCGGGACCTGTCCCTGGTCTGCGGCGTGAATGAGCTCTTCGGGCGGTGGTACGTAGGGGATCCTCTGCTCCTCCAGCACCGCCAGCTTCACGTTGCCCAGCCGGTCGATGACGTACGCTGCCGGCAGATCGCGCAGCCCCGCCTGGCCCATCACAAGCTCGCGGAATTTGCGTCCGTCGCTCCCCACTTCCGGGGCGGCGTCGTCAAGGTCGCGGGCCATGTTGATGGCATCGGTGCGGATGACGGGGCCATGTTCCAGGAGGTAGGCCTTGCCGACGTCGGTGGCGCCCTC
>JAFMSC010000276.1 GCA_017353825.1 Hyphomicrobiaceae bacterium
CGCCAGCGCTGGCAAGCGCTGGCGGCATTCTATAGGGCCGGCGGCCATTTCCTGGTGACCAACGGGCCCTATAAGCTCAAGGGTCGGACGCCCGAGAGCGTCACGCTGGAGGCGTTCCGGGACCTAACCTATCCGCTGGGCGTGGGCTCGTTCGATGCCTACGCCATCCCGCGGCGCGGGTTCATCACCAACGTCGAGTGGCAGGACGGTCGCCTCACGGTGTCGGGCGACATCGAGGTGGTGGAGACGTTCCAACGCAGCTACCGAATAGTGCGCTCGCCGCTGGGCGCGGTTCTTGGGCCGGTTGCACAGCGCGCCGCCCCGGAATGCCGCTACGTCATCACCGATGCCGACGGGCGCGTCGCGCTCGCCGGCACGATCCCGCTCGGGGCGGGGGGCACCTTCCAGGCCGATCTGACAGGCCGTCTCGCAGCCGGTCGTTACACCCTCTCCGCCCTCATCGCCGTCAACGGCAACACCATGAACGCGGACATCCACCGCACGCCGATCGTCGTGCCGGTGCGTCCCTGAGGCCGGCGCGCGTGGGGGCCAGCGGCAGGGCCGTTACTTGTGTGACGCCCCCTCAGGGCGCGGGGGTGAAGACCTCGTTGGCCGCCGAGTAGGATGCCCCGGGCGTCGGACCGCCCGAGATCACGTAGAGGCGGCCGTTGTATTGGGCGGCACCCAGGCCGTGGCGTGGCGTGGGCAGGCGGGCGTGGCCGGTCCAGCGGTCGGTGCCGGGGTCGTAGGACTCAACCTGCGGGAAGGTCCCGGCCGGCCCCTCACCGCCAACCACGAAGATGCGGCCGTGCAGCACGGCCGCCGCAACCCCGCTGCGGGCCGTTGGCAGCGGCGCCAGGCGCTCCCAGCGGTCGGTGGCCGGATCATAAGCCTCGTTGACATCGAGGTTGCGCGCATAGCTGCCGTCGACCCGGCCACCGATGGCGTAGAGACGTCCCATTACGGCGGCGACGGCGAGATGGTCGCGAGGGGTCGGGATCGCGGCGCGCCCCGTCCACTTGTCCACGGCGGGGTCGTAGACCTCATGAGCGGTGACGTTGCGACCGCGCCAGCCGTTGCCGCCCACAGCGTAAATCTTGCCCTCGATGACGGCTGCCGCCAGGGCGCCGCGCGGCGTCGGCAGCGTGGCGCGGGGCCGCCAGTGGTCGCCGCCAGGGTCATACTCGTCGACCTCGTCGGTCGGCGTCCAGCCGTTGACGAAGCCACCGATCAGGTAGACCTTGTCGTTGAGGCCAACCGCCGCCGCGTGATGCACCGCGCGCGGAATGGCCGCGCCGCGGCTCCACCGATCGCCGGCTGGATCGTAGATCTCCAGCTCACGTTCCCCGCGGTAGCCGCCGAGGACGTAGATCTTGCCGCCCGCCTCGGCGACCGCGATCTCAGAGCGCTCCGACGGCATGGCGGCGCCCGCGCTCCACTGTCCGGTGCCCTGGGCGGACGCATTCGGCGCAAGGAGCAGCACCGCCGTCAAGGCGGCGGCGCGCAGGCAAGGGGAGGCTGACGAAGCCGTCATGACGAGGTATCATCCCAAGTTGGCCGGCGACCTCGCGACCACTCTAGCGCCCCTGCGCGCCCTTTTCTTGGCCGCCGAGCAGGCGAAGGCTCCCCGAGCAGGCCGCGGGCGTGATGCCAATGCCGCGAACGAGTGCGGGACTGCTGCTTTACCGGCGCCGGGAGCGCACCGTCGAGGTGCTGCTCGTGCATCCGGGCGGGCCGTTCTGGGCCAACAAGGACGATGGCGTCTGGAGCATCCCCAAGGGCGAATACGCGGCCGAGGAGGACCCGCTGGCCGCGGCCCGGCGTGAGTTCGCGGAGGAGACGGGAATGAGGCCGGAAGGCGAGGCGGTAGCGCTGGGCGCGTTCCGCCAGTCGCCGGCCAAGATCGTCAATGCCTGGGCGGTGGAGGGCGATTTCGACCCCTCCACGCTCAGGAGCAACACCTTCACCCTGGAATGGCCGCCGCGCTCGGGCAAGACTCGCGAGGTGCCGGAGGTCGACCGCGCGGCCTGGTTCACCCCCGAGGAGGCTGCGCGCAAGCTCCTCAAGGGCCAGCGACCCATCCTGGAGGCGCTGCTGCGGCGGCTGGGCGGAGGCGGCGCCTAAACCGAAGTTCCCCGGCACCTCAGACAACCTCAGCGCCCAAGTGACTCAGCTCATTCAGAAAATCAGCGATGTTCAACTTCTGGATGTAGATTCTTGTACCCATGACTCGCAAGACGATAGTCGATTGATTTGCAAAGTCTTTTCTGTACCCGTTCTCTGCCTAACACGACGCGCTGAGAAAATGAGGTAATCTGTTGATCGGACTCACCTATTCAATGTCCTGATGCGAATAATCTCAGGAACTTCGGCCTAAAGCGCCCGCGCTATTCGCCTTCAAGTCGCGCTTTAACGAACCCGGCCGGATCCGCGCAAAACTCCTCGAGCAGCCGATAATGCTCGGTGGTGGCGACCGTGGTCGGCTCAAGGCCGTACTTGGTGAAACGCAGCAGCCGCGCATTGGGATAGGCCATCAGGATGGGGGCGTGCGTGGCGATGACGACTTGGCAGTTGCGCGCCTGGTCCATCCGGTTGAGTAGCTTGAGAAACGCGATCTGGCGGGACGGCGAGAGCGCCGACTCGGGCTCATCGAAGATGAAGAAGCCCTGGCGCTGACAGCGTTCCTCGAAGAAGCGCAGGAACCCTTCGCCGTGCGAATGCGAGAGAAAATCCGGTGGCGGCTTATCAGCGTCGAGGGCGGCCTCATCGAGATAGCGCGCGACCGAGAAGAAGCTCTCCGCCCGGAAGAACCAGCCATTGGTGACCTTTGGCAGCCAGGCGGCCCTGAGAGCCATGGCCAGGCGCCCACCCTGGGCCTCGACGGCACGCGAGTGATCGACCGGCCGGTAACCCTTGCCGCCTCCGGCCTCGTCGTATCCCGCCAGCACGGCGATGCCTTCGAGCAGCGTCGACTTGCCCACGCCGTTCTCGCCCACCAGGACGGTGATGGCGCGGTCGAAGACGAGCTCGAAGCCGTCGTGCAGGAAGGGCAGGCAAAACGGATATTCATGGGGGTCGGGGATCAAGGAGGCGTCGAGCCAGAGACGCTTGAGGTAAGGTGCCGGCAGTCGGGCGGGTCGAGCATTGCGGCGGCCCATGCGAAAGTCTCCTCAGCCATCTCGCACAGTAAAGCATGTCCATGGCGGGGAAGGCAGGAGCCCTTTACGGGCGCGCGCCCGGCGCGGATGATGGCGTTGCAACCTGGCGGAGCAAAACCATGGCCAAGACGCTGGCGGAGCGGTTCCGCATCGAGCCCGGCAGGCGGGTCGAGCTTGCCAGGCTTGACCCGGCGGATGCCTCGGCGTTTCCCGACCGCGGCGAGGCCGAGGTGCAGAGCCGGGCCGACGCCCAGATCATCAACGAGTGGCAGGACAGGCTCTACGCGGAAGGCAAGCGGGCGCTGCTGGTAGTCCTGCAGGGTACCGATACCTCGGGCAAGGACGGCAGCATCCGCCATGTGTTCAACGAGACGGGGCCGCTGGGCGTCGCCGTCACCGCCTTCCGGCGGCCGACCGATGAGGAGCTGGCGCACGATTTCCTGTGGCGCGTTCACATGGCCTGTCCGCGGCGCGGGTGCATCGGCATCTTCAACCGTTCGCATTACGAGGACGTCCTGGTGGGGCGCGTGCGCAAGCTGGCGCCGGCGGAGGAGATCGAGCGGCGCTACGATCAGATCAATCAGTTCGAGAGGATGCTGGCGGAGAACGGCACCACCATCCTCAAGTTCATGCTGCACATCTCCAGGAAGGAGCAGGGCAAGCGCCTGCAGAACAGGCTCGGAGAGCCCAACAGCCGCTGGAAGTTCGACCCGCGCGACCTGGAAGATCGCAAGCTGTGGAACGAGTATCAGGCCGCCTACGAGATCATGCTGCGCCGGTCGTCAACGGCCTGGGCGCCGTGGCATGTTATTCCCGCCGACCGCAAATGGGCCCGCAACGCCGCCATCGCGGCCATTGTGCGCGAGACCCTGGAGGCGATGAACCCGCAGTATCCCACGCCGGCCTGGGACCCGAAGGATTTCAAGGTGGATTGAGCGGGCGCCGCGCTGCCGATGCCGGACGCGCCGGTGAACCGTCGCCGAGCCGGCGGTCGCTGCCTTGAGATCGCCGACCGCCGATGGCATGATGGCAGCCGTCATGAACGCGGTGTACCCAGATTACAATGGATCGGCAAGTGCAGCCTGCGCGCACGCCAAGCCCGCGGCGCTCGGCATCTCATTGGCCGAGCACGTGCCCCCTGGTGCAGGACCGCGGCGAGCCGAGGCCCAGCCGGGGATATCGCGACGGCCGCCATCGCGACCCGGTTATTTGCCCGGTTATTTGCCCGGTTATTTGAAGGTGTTGGGCTGAGCGCGCCAAGGCCTATCCCGATGTCTTCCCCCCCCGACCTCTCAGCCATCCGTCCCGGCCTGACCGGCGCCGCCGAGCTCACTGTGGCGCCGGAGCATACGGCGCCGCGCATCGGGTCAGGCGGGATCGCGGTGCTGGCGACGCCGGTCATGATCAACCTGATCGAGGCTGCGGCGCTGGCCGCCGTGGAGCACCTGCTGCCAGCGGGCTACCAGAGCCTCGGCATTCATCTCGACGTGCGCCATACCGCGGCCACGCCGGTGGGACTGCGCGTGGCGGCAGCCGCCGAGGTGCTGGCCGTGGAGGGCCGCACCATCATGTTCCGCGTCGAGGCGCGCGACGAGCGCGAGGTGATCGGCGGCGGCACCCACGCCCGCGTGGTGGTCAACGTGGCTCGGTTCGACCAGAGGGTGCAGAGGAAGTTACGGCCGTAGATTTTCGTGCGAAGCATGGACGTGAGACGCCTCCGCCCGAACTGACAGAGCGCTGACCGAGCTTGGCACCGTGCTCGCCAGTTCGACGCGAGGTGACGACCATCATCAGGCGACGCCAATTTGGCTTTGGGACATGAAAGTCCTCCTCGAGCGCCTGGCGCCACCGTTCGCGATACGTGGCTCACGGCCGAGATTGGCCTTGATGGGAGCCCGCGCGCCTCCTGATGCGCCCGGTTGCAGCGAGCGGTAGCTATAGCCCTTGAGGTTAGCTTGGGGATTGCCGAGGTTGAGAGACTGCCGACGTTGGGTCATGCCGATTCGCAGCCAAGGCAAACCTCAAGGTTACGGCCCGCGTGCGCTGTCGAGCAGGATTTCCGCCAGGCGTTCGGGCCTATCGACCATCACGTCATGGCCGCACGGCAGCTCGAACGTGCGCCACGAGGGGAGGGCCTGGACTTTCGCCAGCGCCGCATCGAACGACGGCGAGGCGTAGCCTTTGGCGCGCACGTAGACCTTCTTGGCCACGCGCTCCCGTGCGCCAGTCAGCTCGATTTGGTCCACCAGCGTGGCGAGCGGGTGGGCAACGCACAAAGCGTCGACCCAGGCCCGATCCTTCTCGTTGACCTGGAAGACGGCGGCAGGGATCGGGGCCAGCGTCGTGTCGCCCCGCTCTACGGCCTCCTCGACCAGACGGCGTGTGGTCGCAGAAGCGGCCTTGGCCAAGGTATCGCCATGCTCGGGCACGAAGGCGTCAACAAAGACCAGGGACGCAAGGGCCGGTGCCATTCTCTCGGCCACGCCGGAGATGACGAAGCCGCCGTAGGAATGGCCGGCCAGGACGACGTTGTCGAGCCTCTCCCACTTCAGCACGTTCACGATGTCCGTGATATGGGTGGTGAGATCGAGCCCGGCGCGGGCGAGATGCGAGCGCTCGCCGAGGCCCGTCAGGGTCGGCGCAAACGCCTGATGGCCGGCCTTCGTGAGGAGGTCGACGACCCGTCGCCAGCACCAGCCGCCGTGCCAAGCGCCGTGCACCAGGACGAAGGCTGGCTGCCGCATGTCCCCATCCCCGCCTTAGCGACCACTGCGCTTGTGCCTTCATGCGCGGTTGCCTACCGCCCTCCCGGCCTAACCTACCCCAGGCTACGCTACTTGCGGTCGGTGCGGCGGGAGAACTCGGTGTCGCCGCCGGCGGCGAGAATGC
>JAFMSC010000606.1 GCA_017353825.1 Hyphomicrobiaceae bacterium
GGCCTCGCTCTCAGCGAACTGCACGACACCGTCGCCAGGCCCCTCTTCGAAAGGAAGCGCCGGCCGGTGCAATCGCCGCGCGCGCCCGCTCCGGTCGCCATCCGGACGCCCCCGCCCCCGCCTCAGCGCCCGATGGCCGATCCCAACGCGCTCGCCCTGCTTGGCGTGCTCATGAGCGAGGGCCAGGGCGGCGCCATCGCGCTCGTGCGCCGCAACCAGACGGGCCAGAACATGCGCTTGCAGGAGGGCGACGTGGTCGACGGATGGACCATCTACCGCATCGAACCTGAGGGCGTTGTGCTCAAGCAGGGCGACACCAACATCACCCTGCAGCTGTTCCACAAACGTTGAAGGACCCATCATCCCGGCCAGAGCGATGCGCCATCGGCGAGCAGCGCTCCGAGCCGGGATCTCACGTGAGGCCTCAAGGCCCCACTTGCCTCAGCAGGTCCCGGATCGCCTCGCCTGCGGCCCGGCTTGCGGGGTGAGGAGTGACGGGCAGGTCATCGGAACAGGTCGGTCGCGATCGGACCGTTGACGGCATGGGCCAAGACGTAGTCGCGGGCCGCCTCCAGCCGCGTGCGCAGCTGGTTCAGGTCCACATCGAGCAGCCGCCCCTTCCATTTGCGCACCTTGCCGGCGACGATCACGGTTTCGACGTTACTGCGCTCCATCAGGGCCACCACCGCGCCCGGCACGTGGTTGAGCGGCGCCACGTTGATGTGCGTGGTGTCGAGCAGGATGATGTCGGCTTCCTTGCCCGGTGTGAGAGAGCCGGTCTTGCTGTCGAGCCGCAGAGCCTTGGCGCCATTGACCGTGGCAAAGCGCAGCACATCTTTCACGTTGAGGAGTGGCAGCGTGCCAGGCGGCGGCGTCGGCCACTGGTTGGGCGGCAGGAATCCGCCGGACTCCAGGATCTGCTGGTTCACGATCACGCGCTGCAAGGTCATGGCCGAGCGCATCTGCGTGAAGAAGTCGGCCGTCATCGTCACTTCCACGTCTGTGCTCAGCGACGGTTCCATCCCGAGGCTCTGCAACTTGTGGATCGGCGGGATGCCGTGGCGCATATCCATCTCGATCGGGAAGGCGACCGACACCTGCGCGCCCACGTCCTTCACCCGTTGCCAGGCGAAGTCGGACATGCCGGTCATGTGGATGAACAGATTGTCGGGGCCGATGCCGGTGTTGCCGGTGCCGCCGGTACCTGCCGCCAGCGCATCCATGATCGGGCGGATGCTGAACGGCGACAGAATGTGCGCCGCGATCTGCAGGCCGAGCTGGCGCCCGATCTCCCAGGACCGCTGCGTGCTCGGGTCACCAAGATAGACCTCGCCGCCCATGATCATGTGCACGAGCTGGTCGTCCGAGGAGAACCACTGCGTCTTGATGCGGAAGGCGTCTTCCGGATACTTGTTGTCTGGGTTCGTGCCGATGACGGCGGCCCCCGCGCTCTCGAAGAAGCCGAAGGCTGCGCGGCGGCCGGTGTCGATGAGCGCCTGGATGGCCGCGTCAGAGTGCTGCGGCGAGTGGTGGATCTGCGACACGTCGTGCACCGTGGTGACGCCATCGTCAAGCTGCGCCAGCCCACCGAACAGCTCACTGATGTAAACGTCCTCCGGCCGGTACACGGGCGCGAGGTTGAGCAGGATCTGCTCGAAGTAGGTGCGGTCCGAGCTTGGTGTGCCCGACCCGTCGTTGATCAGGATGCCGTTGGCGAGCCAGCCCCTCAGCGCCGTCTCGAACAGGTGGTGGTGCGTGTCGATGAAGCCCGGCATCACGATGCGGCCGCGCGCGTCGATCTGGGCAGCGTTGCCGGCCTGCAGATTCGGCCCGACGGCTAGGATCTTCTTGCCCTCGACCAACACGTCGGCCTGAGCGAAGTCGCCGACCGCCGGATCCATCGACATCACGAAGCCGTTG
>JAFMSC010000042.1 GCA_017353825.1 Hyphomicrobiaceae bacterium
CCACGCCAAGCTCACCGCGGAGCACAAGGTGGTCTCAAATGCCTCCTGCACGACCAACTGCCTGGCTCCAGTGGCCAAGGTCCTCAATGACCTCGTCGGCATCAAGTCGGGCTACATGACCACCATCCACGCCTATACCAACGATCAGAACATCCTCGATCAGGGGCACAAGGACATCCGCCGCGCCCGCGCCGCCGCGATCAACGTGATCCCAACCTCGACCGGTGCCGCAGCGGCGGTGGGCCTGGTGCTGCCGGAGCTCCAAGGCAAGCTCGACGGCACCGCCATCCGCGTGCCCGTGCCCAACGTGTCGGTGGTGGATCTTAAGGTCATTCCGGGTCGGGAGACGAGCGTGGACGAGATCAACAAGGCGATGGAGCACGCCGCCTTCCAGGAGCTCAAGGGCATCCTCGGCGTGACGGCCGAGCCGCTCGTCTCCTCCGACTTCAACCACAACCCCATGTCCGCCACCTTCGACCTCACCCAAACGCAGATCGTGGACGGCAGGCTGGTGCGGGTGCTCGCCTGGTACGACAACGAGTGGGGCTTCTCCAACCGCATGGCCGACACCGCCGTCGCCATGGCGAAGGTGATATGACGGTATCAGACTGTATCAGACCTGCGGGGCGAGCCGAGGCAATCGGCAGTGGCGGTAGACGGTCGGCGCGCGGAGGTGGCGCGACCCACCATTGCCCCTGCCCAACCGCTGTTGCGTGCTGTAGCCTCCAATCGCGTTGGAGCCCTCCCAGCGGCTTGGAGGGTTCCCATCTGGCCGTCGGGGGAGAGAGCTGGCATGTCTCAGGACGTGTTCGCCGACAAGGCTCAGCTCATGGCTGACCTCGACATGATCGAGATCTTCCGTTGGTATCGCATGATCTTCGCCGAGCGGCTGGCCGCCGTCAGCAGGTCCCAGGACGAGGACGTACTGACAACCCTCCGGCTTGAGGCCACCTACCAACTCGCCGAGTTCTACTACGTGCTCAAGGCGCGCGACATCGCCACGGAGGACCACGTGCGCGCGCTCGCCAACGCCCACAACAGCTACATTGCCGACCTGACCAGGGACCCGCACAAGATGGGCCGGTTGGGTCTTAAGGAGGAGCGCCTCCTCGGCGCCATCTTCACGGCCGATACCCTCCCACGCCTGATCCAGAACTGGCGCGAGCGGCCTGGCGCCTTCGACCAGTCCAACCTCGCGCGGCTGCTGACCGTCGTCATGTCGGCCGAGACCTGCCGCAAGGTGGTCGTCGCGTGCGCCGACGCCGGCCTTCTGCTGCGCGAACGCACCAGCTACGGGACGATCATCATCGTCTCGACCGGGGTCCTCGAGGAGACGCTCGGCAGCTGTGTGCGGGCCGCGCGGCAGCGCATTGCTGGCGCTCACTGATCGAGGACATCAAAACCGGAGGAGGGGATTGGGATGAATGCGCGCCATATCGCTGGCCTTCTGATCGCCGCAGCACTGGCCGCGACGGCCGTCCTGGCCGACGTGAACGGGGTGCCCAATCCCCCGTCGTTCAGCGCCGAGGAGACCCAGCTCATCAGTCGCGATCCGCGCCTCGCGGCGGCGGCCAAGGAGCACCCCTGGCACCTGCGCTGCGCGCTCGACGCCTGGAACGACCTGCGCCGCGGCGTCCGCAGGCCAGCAGCCTGCCCCGAACTTCCACCGGACCCCGGGCGCGCCTCCACCGAGGGCCCGTTCGACCTGTTGCAGATCCTCAAGGAGGCCGCTGGGGGAGGCACCAAGCGCTAGCAGAGACGGCGGGGCCCGGCCAGGAGCGGCTCCAAACGCTTTGGAGGCCTCCCAGGCGCTGGGAGGCCGGCAAGGCAGTGGAGCAATTTCGCAGCCCCTCTCGCGTCGACATCTTGGGCGGGTGCGCTCGCTGCGCCTTTTGACCAGTGGTCAGTTGCCAGCGACCGGCTCTCTTCGACCGAACAGGAGCGACCCATGACGATCCGTCAAAGACTCGCGTTCACCGTTGCTGTGACCAGCGCGCTGGCCGCCTGCGGCCTGCCAGCGGCCGGCAACGCAGCCGACCCCGACGGTGCCACCCGACCCAAGGCCGACATGCGCGATCTGCGGCCGGCGCCGTCCAAGACCGAGGTGCCGGTCGAGCGGCCGCTCGTGACGTTACGCCCGAGCGCGTCTGTTGTGCCTGTAGGCACGCCGGTCGGCTTCGAGGTCTATTCCAGCATCAACGGGTTCGGGCACATCTACGTCCTCAGCGCCTCGGGGCGCGTGCAGGTGTGGATGGAGAACGTGCCCATCGCCGCCGGCCAACGGCTCACGTTTCCGATCGGCGGCCCACCCATAGAAGCTGCCGCCCCCGCGGGCCGGGAGGACCTGATGCTGATCGTAACCAGGGACCGCATCGATGGTTTCATCGGCTACGCGGCGACGCGCACGCCGCACCTGCTCGACTACAGCCACAGGACCTTCAAGCGGGCGTTGACGGCGAAGTTCATTGACCTGCCTCACCACCAATGGGGCTATGCGCGCACCTCGATCCAGGTGGTAGAGCGATCCCCCTCGGCGCCGTCGTGGGGATGGGCCACCGGCGGTCCGCAGCGCCCCACCGACCTCTGGGCGGGGCAGTGGGAGACGGATTAACCTAGGCCGCCCGATCATTGCGGCGCCGGCGCCGCGTGCCGGGACGGGGTAAGGCAAAGGAAGCGACATGCCACCGCGGGGGGTCTGCCGGCGTGCTCTGGGTGCGGTCATCGTGCTGGGTCTTGGCGGGATCGCCTGGCCAGCCCACGCCCAGGGCCCAGCCCTTGGCGCATATGCGGGTGCACCCGGCGGCGAGGCGCTGCTCTACCAGAGAGAGCTCGACTTGAGTCTCAATGCCACTCCCACGGACGCGGCGGAGCCCTCGAGTGAGCCGGATGGGCCCCCTTACGACAGGCCGCTGCGCCTGGACGCCCTGGTGCCGGGCTACGGCAACGATGCGCCACGCACGCGCGTTGTCCACGGCATCAAGGCGGACAGGGGCCAGTGGCCCTCTGCGGTCAGCCTTAGCATCCTGAAGGACGGGGTACGATCGGGCGCTCTCTGCGCGGGCACGGTCATCGACTCGCACTGGGTGCTGACCGCTGCCCACTGTGTGTTCGACCGCTACCGAGGTGGCGTGCGCTCGTTGCGCGCCGTGACCGCCTACACCAAGAGCAACGTGCCGCAGCAGGGCGAGCCGCTCCGCGTCAGATCGGTGATTGTCCATCCCCAGTTCGCCGTCCTGCCCCGGCCCGCCAAAGGCTCGCCCGGCCTCATCAACGACATCGCGCTTCTGGAGCTCGAAAGGACCACCACCGCCCCGCGCCAGAAGCTCCTCGCCGGCGCCAGCCAGCCCGGTGCCCTGGCCGTCGGCACCATCGCCACAGTGGTCGGCTGGGGGCTTACCAAGCCGCGCCAGCCGGACGAGAAGACGGACCTCGCCTCCCTCTCCAAGGTGCTGCTGCGTGCCGACATACCCGTCGCCGAGCGCGGCGCCTGCGACGCTTTTCTAGACTTCCCGAGTGAAGTGTCGACCGAGGCGCTATTCTGCGCCGGCGACTCCCGGGGCGGCGCCGACGCCTGCAACGGCGACAGCGGCGGGCCCATTTTCGTCGAGGGGCCCGCCGGCCAGCCGCTGCAGGCCGGCGTGGTGAGCTGGGGGGACGGTTGCGCAGTCCCCGGCACCTACGGGGCCTATACCGCCGTGGGCCATTTCGAGACGTGGATCCGTCAGCGCGTACCGCACGCCCAATGGATCGGGTTCGGCGAGACTCCGCCCGCCCTGGCCGTGATCGCCGGCGCCGGGCCGGGCGGCCCGGCGGCGCCATACGGCCAGATCACGGCCGATCTACAGGTCCATCCCTGCAAGGGTGTCGCAGCCATCGCCCCGCTGCCCGCCGCCTCCGCCCCCGGCGCCGCCAACCGCGTCAAGGTCGGCTCGTGCATCACGGTGCTCGTCACCAGCGGTGCCACCGGCGACCTCGCTGTCTTCAACCGTGACGCCACCGGCGACACCCGCCAGATTTTTCCCAACAGGTACGCGAGCCCGCAGGTCGGCCAGGCGCCGACGAGCGTGCGCGCCGGCCAGGTGGTGCGCATCCCGGGTGACGCGGACGGATTCAACTTCAGGGTCACCGGGCCGGTCGGGCGCAACGAGATCATCGCCATCGTGGTACCGCACGGCGCCGACCTTGCCGAGACCACGCGCCAGTTCGACAGCATGGGCGCCATCGACAATTTCGAGGACGTGCTGACCGGTATCGCCGTGCACACGCGCAGGGTCGAGATCGACCCACGCGCACCCCGCGCGGTCGGCACGCGCGAGTTCGAGGTGGTGGAATGAAACGACAAGTGATGACCGCGGCGACGCCTCACATCCATCCCTTCAAGCATTGCGTCAAGGTCCAGCGAGAAGGAATGAACTCGTGTCGATATTGCGTCTGTCCAGGCTTTCCCTCGCTCCCAGCCTTGTCGCGCTTGCGGTCGTTGCCGTAGGCGGCTTTGCCGCGCCAGCACTGGCCGAGGCTAAGACGGCCGCAGGCCGCGCGTACGCGGAGGCCATGAACCGTCTCGGCGCCGAGACAATCGGCCGCCTGATGGGCAAGCGCGGCGACGGCACCATCGTCATTTCGCCCTACGGTCTGGGCTCGGCCCTGCACCTTTTGGGCCTCGGCGCCGTCGGTCCGGCGGAGAAGAGCCTTTACGCGCGGCTGTTGCCCCAGGGCGTCGAAGTGGGCAGACAGGATGTCGGCCTCATCAGCCTTCAGCAGCAGGTGCTCAGCGCCACCCGGGATCGCCTCAAGTTGACGCTGGCGAACGCCGTGTTCGTCCCGCCATCCGCCAACTCCTCGCGCCGGTTCGTGACGCGCGCGCGGGAGATCTTCGCGGCCCCCGTTGAGCCCGTCGACTTCAAGAGCGCAAGCGCCCTCCGCGGCATCAACGCCTGGGCCAGCAAGGCCACTGACGGTCTCGTTCCGCGCATCCTTGACGAGCTCGACCCCGACGCCCGCTTCGTCCTGACCAGCGCCGTCTACTTCAACGGCGCCTGGGCGACCGCGTTCGAGCCTGCACGCACGGGCAAAGCGCCTTTCACCCGTGCCGACGGCTCCACACGCGATGCGGCAATGATGGACGGCACCATGCCGGTCGGCTTCGCCGAGATCGGGCCGCTGCAGGCAGTCTGGCTGCCTTACGACGGCGGCGAGATCAACATGCTGATCATCGCGCCCCACCACTCACAGGGGCCCGGCGTCGTGGCCGAGGCGCTCAGGGGCCGGCCGCTCGGCGTTCTCATGACCGAGGCGCAGAAGAAACGGCACACCATTGCGGTGCGCGTGCGCCTGCCGCACTTCCGGGCCGAGAGCGGCCTCGACTTGGCCGATGCGCTCTCGAGCCTCGGCCTGGCGCCGGCGTTCATGGGGCCCGGCGACTACGGCGCCATCAACAAGGCCAGGAGCGGCCCCCTGCAGGCCATGCACCGAGCCGTGCTAGACGTGAGCGAGCATGGCACCAGGGCGTCGACCGTGAGCGCCATCGGGCCCGCTCGCTCGCTGTCCGTCGCGCCGCCGTTCTCGGCCGATCGCCCGTTCGCCTTCGCCATCGTGCACGAGCCCACGCAGCTCATGCTGTTTGCCGGCTACATTGCCGACCCGGGCGATGAGCCCGCGGCGGCCCCCGGCCAGCCGCCGCGGATGTGATGGCACCAACGCCCACACGAGAGCGAGCCCATGCCCCTGCCTCCGGTGTCCCAGCGCTTGGCCCTGACGGCCGTCCTGGCTGTGGGGCTCGTTGGCATTCCCGTCCGCGGCGCGGTAGCGCAAGCGCTCTTGGAGGACTGCACCGCCCAGTGGTCCGCGTTCGAGGCAGCGGCTAAGGCCAACGATGTGGAGGCAGCGGCTGCGGCGGAGAAGCGGCTGGCGACCGTGCCGGGCTGCAGCCGCCAGCGCGGTAGCGCCAGGGAGGCCATGCTCGGCCTCTACCGCAAGGAGGCCGACCGGCTGAGGCAGGAGAACGCTCCTCCGGCCCAGCAGCTCGCCGTCCTGGAGGCCGCTCTGGGCTACGGCAACGCCTGGAACGTGTGGGACATCTACGCCGGCATCGGCGACCTCAGGCGGCGGCTGCCGTCGGTTGGCGACGCGCCGGACCATGCCGCCGTCAGCCTCGCCTACGACGCCGCGGTGCGCGCCATCGACCTGGCACCCCCCGCCGCGCGCCCTCCAGCGGCCGAAATCGAGAGGCTGACGCGGCTCGCGTATCAGTATGAGGCTTTGTCGCCCAAGCCCGTGCAGAGGCGTGGACTTCTCTCGCGCAGCGTGCGCCAGATCGACGTTGAGCGCACGCCGGTGCCGCTGCAGTTCATCTACGACAAGGACCAGCTCACCGAAGCCGGGCAGGCGCAGGCCGAGAACCTTTTACGGTTGCTCAAGCAGGAGGGCATGCCGCCGATCCACCTCGTCGGCCACACCGATCCCGTGGGATCGGACGCCTACAACGACCGACTGTCGATGCTGCGTGCGGCCGCAGTCAAGACGTTCCTTATCGCCGGCGGCTATCCCGCCGACCGCATTACCGTCGAGGGCCGCGGCAAGCGCGACATCGACAAGCTCAAGATCGTGGACCGAAGCGCGTTCACGGTCGAGCAGATCCATCAGATGCTCCGTCGCGTGGAGCTGGGGTGGAGACCATAGGCCCATCCCGACTGAGGAAGATGGCACCCGTGCTGGGACCGACGCTCGTTCCTGGCAGGCCTTTCGCCAACCTGCCGCGCTTCGCCGTGCGGGGCGCCCGGTGGGCGAGCCGGTGGCTGACAGAGGCTCGGCCGCACTTCGTCGAGGCCCACAACGGCTCGGCCGGACACGGGGTCCTCGCGGCCGGCGAAGATGACGCCTGTGCTCCTCACCTCTTCCGGTATTCCGGCCACGGGCAGGATGCACGAGGGCTGCCGGGGCGACGAGGCGGACGGCGTAACCACACAGTGGTGCTCTCGGAACGTCCACGTGGGCCAGACGTGGGGCCAGACGCGGAGCCAGACGCGGGGCCACCGCCGAGCACACCGTTCGGGTTGCGGATGCATACGCTGCCGCCTCTTCCGTGGCGGCGCGGAGTAGGTTGGCGCAGCGTTGGCGCAGGCCGGCGGCCCACATGTCCGAGCTTCTACCGCCTATATCCAGGCTCCGCTCGGCCCCAACCTATGGATGCGCTTGGCGTTGCAAGAGCGCCCTTCATCCCATATTCTGGATTTGTTCTCTGTTCGTGTTGCCGGCCGGGACCGGCGCCGTCGAAGCCATGAGCCGTTCCTCGCCCTTCCATCCAGCGGTCGCCCGCTGGTTCCGGCAGACGTTCCCCGCGCCGACGCCGGCGCAGGCCGAGGCATGGCCGGCGATCCAGGGCGGAAGCCACGTGCTGGTCGCGGCCCCCACAGGCAGCGGCAAGACGCTGGCCGCGTTCCTGGCCGCCGTCGACTCGTTGGTGCGCCAGGGCCTGGAGGGCACTCTGCGCGACGAGACCCAGGTGATCTACGTCTCGCCCCTCAAGGCCCTCTCCAACGACATCGACCGCAACCTGGCGGCACCGCTGGCCGGTATCCGCGCCCAGTTACAAAAGCAAGGCCTGCCCGAAGTTGAGATCCGAACCTGGGTGCGCACGGGCGATACGCCACCGGGCGAGCGCAGCCAGATGGCGCGCCGGCCGCCGCACATCGTGGTGACGACGCCGGAATCGTTCTACCTGCTCTTGGGCTCGGAATCCGGCCGGGCCATGCTCAAGACCACCCGCACGGTCATCGTGGACGAGATCCACGCGCTCGGGCCGAACAAGCGCGGCGCGCACCTGGCACTCTCGCTGGAGCGACTGGCGGCGCTTTGCCCGCACCCCGTCGTCCGCGTTGGCCTCTCGGCCACGCAGAAGCCCATCGATGAGGTCGCGCAGCTACTGGTGGGAAACGGAGTGAGACCCCTCGCCTCCGGCCCCGAGTTCGAGTCGATGAGCGCAGGCCAGGGGTCTCACCCTGTCATCATCGACCGCGGGCACAAGCGCAAGCGCGACCTGGCCATTGAGGTGCCCAACTCCCCGCTCGAAGCCGTGATGTCGGGCGACGTCTGGATCGAGGTCTACGATCGCTTGGCGTCCCTGGTGAGGGAGCACCGCACGACGCTGATCTTCGCCAACACGCGGCGCATGGTGGAGCGCGTGACTCGTCACCTGAGCGAGCGGCTGGGCGAAGCCGACGTGGCCGCCCACCACGGCAGCCTGGCCAAGGAACGGCGGTTGGACGCGGAGCAGCGCCTCAAGGGCGGCAAGCTCAGGGCTCTGGTGGCCACCGCGTCGTTGGAGCTTGGCATCGACATCGGCGATGTCGATCTCGTCTGTCAGCTGGGCTCACCCCGCGCCATCTCCACGTTCCTGCAACGTGTCGGCCGGTCGGGCCACGCCATCGACGGTACGCCCAAGGGTCGCCTATTCCCGCTCTCGCGCGACGAGCTCGTCGAATGCGCGGCGCTGCTCGACGCCGCCCGGCGGGGGGAGCTCGACCGCATCGCCATCCCCGACAAGCCGCTCGACGTGCTGGCCCAGCAAATCGTCGCCGAAGTCGCGGCGCGCGAGTGGCGCGAGGACGAGCTTTACGCCCTCTTCCGCCGCGCCTGGCCGTACCGCGCGCTGGCTCGGACCGAATTCGACGGGGTCGTGGCGATGCTTGCCGACGGGTTCACGACGCGCCGCGGTCGGCGCGGCGCGCTTATCCACCGCGACGTAGTCAACGGCATGCTGCGCAGCCGGCGTGGTGCGCGCCTCACCGCACTCACCTCCGGCGGCACCATCCCCGACACCGCCGACTACCAGGTGCTGCTCGATCCTCAGGGCCTGCTGGTGGGCAGCGTCAACGAGGACTTCGCCATCGAGAGCATGGCGGGTGACATCTTCCAGCTCGGCAATACCGCCTACCGCATCTTGCGCGTGGAGCGCGGCACCGTTCGCGTGGAGGACGCTCAGGGCGCGCCGCCTACGATTCCGTTCTGGCTGGGCGAAGCCCCGGGGCGCAGCGACGAGCTGTCGGCCAGCGTCTCCCACCTGCGGACCGAGATGGCGTCGCGGCTGAGCGACGATCCACCGGGCGGCACGGCGCGGCTGTGGCTCAGCACCGAGTTGGAACTTGAGGAGTCCATCAGTTCGCAGCTTGTAGAGTACCTGGCTGCGGCGAAGGGCGCGCTGGGTTGCCTGCCCACCCTCGATACGATCGTGCTGGAGCGCTTTTTCGACGAGGCGGGCGGCATGCAGCTGGTCGTGCACTCGCCCTACGGCAGCCGCATCAACCGCGCCTGGGGGTTGGCGCTGCGCAAGCGCTTCTGCCGCAAGTTCAATTTCGAGCTGCAGGCGGCGGCGACGGAAGACTGCATCATCCTCTCGCTCACTACGGCGCACAGCTTCGAGCTGGCCGAAGTGGCGCGCTATCTTAATTCCGCCAGCGTCGAGCGCGTCCTAATCCAGGCCATGCTCGATGCCCCCATGTTCATCACCCGCTGGCGCTGGGTGGCGGGCGTATCGCTGGCGCTGCCGCGCTTCCGGGGCGGCAAAAAGGTGCCACCGCCGCTGGCGCGCATGGCGGCCGAGGACCTGATCGCCAGCGTGTTCCCCGACCAGATCGCGTGCGCGGAGAACCTTACCGGCGAGCGCGAGGTTCCCGACCATCCGCTTGTCAAGCAGGCGGTCGCCGACTGCCTTAACGAGGCCATGGACCTGCCGGGCCTAAAGCGTCTGCTGCACGGCATCGAGTGCGGCACCGTCCGGATCGTCGCGCGCGAGCTGACACAGCCCTCACCACTGGCGCACGAGGTGCTGTCGGCGCGGCCCTACGCCTTCCTCGACGACGCACCGCTGGAGGAACGGCGCACACAGGCCGTGATGAGCCGGCGCTGGCTCGACCCCGCGACGGCTGCTGATCTTGGCCGGCTCGACCCCGAGGCGATCGAGCGTGTGAGACGGGAGGCGTGGCCCGAGGCCACCAATGCCGACGAGATGCACGACGCGCTCGCTTGGCTCGGCTTCGTGACGGACGAGGAAGCGTCCCAAGCGGACGGCTGGCAAGGCTGGCTGCAGGAGCTGGCCGGGCAGAGGCGGGCCGGCCGGGTGGCCAGGGCCGGCGGCCTCATGTGGATCGCGGCCGAGCGGCTAGCGCAGTTCGCCGCCTTATGGCCCGACGCAGCGCCGGAGCCCGACATCAGGGCACCGGCCGTACTGGCCGGCAAAGCGTGGACGCGTGAGGATGCGCTGGTCGAGATCCTGCGCGGCCGGCTGGAGGGCCTTGGCCCTGTGACGGAAGCGCGGTTGGCACGCAGCATTGGGGGGGAGGCCGCCGAGATCGCCGCGGCGCTTGCAGCGCTGCAGACCGAGGGCTTCGCCATGCGCGGGCGGTTTACAGCACATGCAGCGGAGGACGAATGGTGCGAGCGCGGGCTGCTGGCCCGCATCAACCGCTATACCGTGAAGCGGCTGCGTGCCGAGATCGAGCCGGTGACCGGCCAGGACTTCCAGCGCTTTCTGCTCAGCTGGCAGCACGTGGACCCCGAGGCGCGCATGGAAGGTCCGCAAGCGCTACGGGAGGTCATCGAGCAACTCGAAGGCTTCGAGGCGCCGGCGGCGGCGTGGGAAAAGGAGATTCTGGCCGCCCGGCTCAACCCATACGAGTCGGGCTGGCTCGACGACGCCTGCCGCTCCGGGCATACGACCTGGGTGCGGCTCAGGGCCGGCAACGGCGGCGCACGCAGCAACGGCGGGTCGCGCCGCAGCGGTCCCATCAAGTCGACGCCCATCGCGTTGCTGCCGCGACTGCACGTCGCCGTGTGGCGAACGTCGGTCGAGAGCGAAGGCCGACCCGCCGTGTCAGGCCAAGCGGACGCGGTGGCCTCCTTCATTCGCCAGCATGGCGCTTCCTTCTTCCAGGACATCGTGGCGGGCACAGGCCTGCTGCGCTCGCAGGTGGAGGATGCGCTGGCAGAGCTTGCCGCCTACGGCATGGTGAACTCGGACAGCTTCGGCGGTCTCCGTGTCCTGCTCGTCCCCTCCGCTGAGCGCAAGCCGTTCGCTGGCGCCAGGCGCCGCGGACGCACTGCCGCCTACGGCATGGACGATGCCGGCCGTTGGGCCATCGTCTCGTCGTCCCGACCCGACCCTGCAGCCCATGCCGAGCACATCGCCCGCACGCTGTTGCGCCGCTATGGCGTAGTGGTCTGGCGCCTATTGGAACGCGAGGCGGCGAAGCTGCCGCCGTGGCGCGATCTACTGCGCGTCTACCGCACCCTGGAGAGCCGCGGCGAGATCCGCGGCGGGCGCTTCATCGCTGGCATTCCGGGCGAACAGTACGCCCTGCCCGAGGCCGTCGGCCTCTTGCGCGAAACGCGGCGCAGGAAGCCCGACGGCAGCCTGGTCTCGATCTCGGCCGCCGACCCTCTCAACCTGGTCGGCATCCTCACGCCCGGCCCCCGGCTGCCCGCGCTAGCCAGCAACCGCGTCTTGTTCGAGGACGGGGTGCCCGTCGCTATGTTGGCGGGCGGCGAGACCAAGATCCTCGCAAGCTCGCAGACGGCCAGCGAATGGGACCTCCGTCTGGCCCTCATTGGTCGCAGGCCCCGTCGCGGCTATCTTGGGGCCGAGGGGCGACGACGTCCGGCACGCGCCGGCAAGCGGCCCGCCGCGTATCTTAATTGAAGGGCCCTCGTCGCGCGGCGCTCGTTATCGTGCACGGCGTTACCGTGGTACGGAACGTGGCGGGTTTTGGCGACGACCGGCATTCCGCGTCCTCGATTCCCTGGACCTCGTAGGCGCAGGAGCCATCACGCTGCCGCGGCGAAAGGCCGGCGCAGCTCGTGGGCGGCTTCCTCCACGCGGGTCTGCATGGCGGTGAGGCTGTTGCTGAGGAAGCTGCTGCCGAGCTTGGTCATCACCGTGAACTCCTTCTGGTAGTCATCGATCGCCTGACGCCAAAAGGCAGTGTAGATGTCGCGCAGCTCCTCAGCAGACCGACACGCGCACATGCGCTGCGGTAGGTTCAGGTCTTCCTTGAGGCGCCGGTTCACGAAGTCGAGCCACTCGGTGCCCAGGAGGGCGAAGCCCTCGCACATCTTGCCGTTCCACTTGGCGGCACCGGCCAGCGCCGGGCCCCACAGCTCGATCCCTGCCGCCGGCGCCAGGATCGCGCCGCCGTTTGCCTTGCCATTGTCCGTCATCGCTCGACTCCAGAGTCTGACTTCGCGGGGTGTCTTGGCCACCGACGGTTGGGGACGGCACGCGCGCAGGCGTGCCCATCCACCGTCGGAGGCGCTTACGCCCTAGCCTGAAACCACACCTCGATGTGCATCAATTTCGCAAACGCGGTTTCGAACCCGTAACCGCTCAGGCCACCCTTGCAGGGACACCACGCCGCCGTCCGAGAGCTGCAGGGCGTTCGTGCCCCGCATCAACCAGGTCCACCGCGCCGAAACCGCGCCGATGTCGCACGCAAGCTGCTGACGCACGCGTGAGGCGTGGCATCGGAGGCTTCGCCCCGTGCGCCGAGACCAGGAACCCGAGCACGCAGCTCGGCGGCCAACATGCGCGCTCTAGTGGGTAGCATTGGCCGGCCCCCTGCTGGGCGGTGCTCTCACGATTTCGAGACGCGCCTCGTGGCTGATGCCTGGCTTGCCGGCGCGTGGACGCTTGCCCTTGCCCTTGCCCTTGCCCTTGTCCTTCATCAGGCGGTCAACGCCGCCCTCCATGCCTGCCTTCCGCCGGCGCCACACCGTCGGCTTGGAGACCCGTGCCTCGCAGCGGATCGCGTTGGTGCCGACGCGGCGCCTCGACAACGAACAATGGCGGCGCCTGACGAGCTTTTGCTGCGTCTTGCCAGCGGCAACGAGCCGTTCCAGTGTCGTCCGGTCAATTGGGTCCGACGTACAGGCATGCCTCGATCCCCCGCATGCCCCTCAATACCACTGAATTGCACAATCAAGGGAATCGTATAAACAGCCCAGAACACTGGTAGGCTTGTGGAATGACTGCCCCTCGATCCGTCGCCTCGTTCCTCTCAAGCGTCGCTGCCGGCGCCATCCCGACTGGGCCGACACTTGCGGACTCAATGCTGGCCGAGTTCGTCTATCCCTATCCCGTAAAGCGCTTCGAGTTCCATTCCCAGGGGCGGCCGCTCGCCATGGCCTATATGGACATCGCCCCGGACCGGCCGAACGGCAAGACGATCGTGCTCCTGCACGGCAAGAACTTCTGCGGTGCGACGTGGGAGGCCACGATCCCGGCGCTCCGCGACGCTGGTTACCGCGTAATCGTCCCAGACCAGATCGGGTTTTGCAAGTCCAGCAAGCCGCAGGACTACCAGTTCAGCCTGCACCAACTCGCCGCGAACACGCGCGCGCTGCTCGCCCGACGAGGTGTGGAGAGGCCGATCGTCCTCGGCCATTCCATGGGCGGCATGCTCGCCATACGCTATGCTCTGATGTACCCGCGGGAGGTCGGCGGGCTCGTGCTCGTCAATCCAATCGGCCTGGAGGACTGGAAGGCCAAGGGTGTGCCGCTGGCGACTGTGGACGAGCTCTATGCAGGGGAGCAGAGGACCAACTTCGAGGGCATTAAGAAGTACCAGCAGAGCACCTACTATGCCGGCCAGTGGAGGCCCGAATACGACCGCTGGGTGGCCATGCTGGCGAGCACGTACCAGGGCAAGGGCGGCAAGCTGGCGGCGTGGGACCAGGCGCTTACGTCCGATATGATCCTCTCCCAGCCGGTGGTCTATGAGCTGGAGCAGATCACGGTACCGACGCTGCTCTTTATCGGCGAGCGGGACAGCACCGCCATCGGCAAGAACCGGGCGACGCCGGAGGCTTCCAAGGCGCTCGGCAACTACCCGATCCTGGCGCGTCAGACGCAGGCACGCGTCAAGGGCTCGACGCTTGTGACATTCCCCGATCTCGGCCACGCCCCGCAGGTGCAGGACCCGCCGCGCTTCAACGCCACTCTGCTGGAATACCTGCGTAAGTTGCCGCAGGGTTAGCGCGTTCGGACAGCGATGCTCGTCCCTCCTCGAAGCTCCCGCGCCGACCGCGCCCGCTTACCCGTCGCACCTCACTGGACGGCTCCAGCAAGGCGATCGCGCATTCATCGCCGCAGTATTGTTTCGGGCCCGAATCACGGAATCGACAACGCAGCACGCTAGCCGGGTCGGGTTGATTGCGCGATACTGGTATTGCAGGTCAAACATGTCCCAGCGCCAAGCCTTCCGACTGCTGTGGCTCGGTTTCGCGGCCTGCTTTGCCGTGCTCGCCTGGCAGTTCCGCGAGCATCTGGACGCCTTGTGGTCGGCTCGGGGCGAGCTGACCGTCGAGGAGCGGCCGGGTGAAGTGATCCTGCGATGGCGTGGCCTGATCGAGGCACCGCTAGCTGCCAAGCTCGACCAAGCCTACGACGCGCACGCGGCAGGGACGCGGCGCTTCGTGATCGCGTTACATTCTCCCGGAGGCACGCTGGAGCACGGCCGCGAGGTGATCGCCCTGATCCGACGCATGCAACGCACGCACCTGGTTGACACCCTGGTCGAGGACCGGCGCGCTTGCGGCTCCATGTGCGTACCGGTGTACCTCGCCGGACAGCGGCGGACGGCAGCGCCGCAGGCCCGCTTCATGTTCCACGAGGTGAGCTTCCGCGATAGCCTATCTGGCCAGGTCGAATCGGTACCTCCGGAGGCGATCGGGCGCGCCACCGACCAGTTCTTCGAGCGCTACCTGAAGCCCGCGGGCCTCGACGAGCACTGGCTCGCCGACCTACGCGAGGCGATCCGGGGCAGGAACGTCGTTTGGCGCACAGCTGAGGAGCTGGTGGCGCAGCGCTCCGGCGTCGTGCACGAGTTGGAGCCATGAGGTCTGCAATGCGCCAGGCCTTCGATTTTGACGAACGCACAGGCACATTGTCTCCGGCAAGCGTCAACCGGGCCTCTCGGAGCTGAACCGAGGCCTGAGCGGGCTTCGAGCGGGCTTCGATCTCGCCCGAGCCGGACAGGCGCAGGCACTGGCCCTGGACAGCCCCGGCCGCTGGTGTTAGACGAGGCCGCCATCGGGCCGATCCCGGCCCACTTGCCTTACGGCGAGGTGCGGCGGGTGTATAGCTCAGTTGGTAGAGCAGCTGACTCTTAATCAGCGGGCCGCAGGTTCGAGTCCTGCTACACCCACCAATAAAATCAAAGGCTTGCAGGTTCCACGGCAAGGCCTTCTTGAGCGCTTGCGGGAGTTTTGCGGGACTCCGACAGAATCGTACCACGCAGCACGACCAGCCCGGCGTGCGTGGTGCCAGACTGGCAGACGCTGTCGGCCGCCTCGATCAGGCGCGAAAGCTCGGCGGCCGAATAGTGGGTGGTGATGCGCCCGGAGCGGTGCCCCAGCAGGTCCTGGCGGTCCTCGAAGCTGACACCAGCAGCGCGAAGGCGACGTCCGAAGGTGTGCTTCAAGTCGTGCACGCGGGCTTGGGGAAGTTCGGCCCTTAGACGAGCGCGTTTCCATGCCGACGTCATCATCCGCGTGATCGGCTCGCCTCGGTAGGTGAAGACATGCGTGGGGCTGATGCCCCTCTGCCCGTCGACCGCCGCCTTGGCGACCCGATTGAGCACGACACGCCGCTCATCCCCGTTTTTGACCCGCGAGCCCGGGATGATGAACACGCTCGTCCCAAGCTGCGGCACGGAGACTTCCCATTCCCACATCAGCGAGCAGATTTCCTGGTCGCGGCAGCCTGTGTTTGCCGCAAACCGGGCCATCTCGGCCAAGTAGAGGGGGAGCTCGGCGAACAGCCGTTCCTGCTCCTCCCAACTGAGCGGGTAGGGTTGTCGCTTGTCGCGGTCGGGGAGCAGCTTGATTTTCGGCGGCGCGGCGAGCCACGTCAGCCCCTGTTCGTCCACCCACTCCGACGCCGCCAAGTTCAGGATGCGGCGGACGATCTTCAATCCATGATTGATCGTCCCCGTAGCCTTGCCCTGGCGCCGGCGGTACTCGATCCAGGGCTGCAGCGTTCCTAGACGGATGTGATCCATC
>JAFMSC010000277.1 GCA_017353825.1 Hyphomicrobiaceae bacterium
GCAAGGGGGCCTGACGCGGCGCCCTGGCCCGGTCCGCCGCCCAGCAGACCCTTGATCGCCTCCACGATCTGCGGCACCTCGGCCAGCCGGCCGAGGCCGGCCTCGCCGCGTTCGGCCATCTCACCGGCCTCCGGGCCGATGAAGCGGAAGCCGTCCGCCTGCAAGAGCGCCACGTTGCGGCGCGTGGCCGAGGCACGCCACATGGCAGGGTTCATCGCGGGGGCAACCAGCACTGGCCTGTCGGTGGCCAAGATGAGCGAGGAGGCGAGGTCATCCGCATGCCCGCCGGCCATCTTGGCGAGCAGGTCGGCGGTGGCCGGCGCCACCACGATCAGGTCGGCGTCGCGGGCGAGCCGGATATGGCCGATTTCGCGCTCGGCGTTGAGGTCGAACAGCTCGGTGAAGACCGGCTCGTTGGTGAGCGCGCCCACCGAGAGCGGCGTCAGGAACTCCTGCGCCGCACGGGTCATGACGGTGACGATCGCCACCGGCAGACACTCGCGCAGGCGCCGCACCAGCTCAAGGCACTTGTAGGCGGCGATGCCGCCGCCGATCACCAAGACGATGCGCTTTTCGGGCGCGGCTTGGCGGCCCGAATGGCTCCCCCAATAGCTCAAAGCGTGGACATCGGCGTGCCCAGTGTCATGGCGCGCCATATAGGCTCGCACCTTGTCGGCGGTCTTCAAGGTAACGCTGTGGCCTTTGCGCAGGTTGGCGACGAGGTGCCCGTCGTTGACCGCGGCCAGGCCGAACTTGCTGGCCGCCGCCCCGGTGCGCGTCAGGAAGCGCTCGATTTCGGCCAGCAGCGTCTTCCCGGTCTCGGACATGCCTGGACTCTATGGGTAATTCCCCATGTGTCAATATGGGCAGCGCCCCCGCTGGGCAGCGCTGCGGGCGCTTGCCCAGCCGTCAGTACGTCTTCCGTAAGCCTTGGAGAGATCGCTTCCTGGCCTCACCGCGCGCGTGGAGTGCGGCCGGCGCGGTGCTGCGCCTTGTGGGCGGGCTTGCTTGGCTCAGCCTTGGACGTACCGAGCTCGGCCTTCATCGTCGCATTGGCGTCGAGCTCGGTCCTGAGGCTCTTCAGCCGGTTTACCACGCGCCGGCAAGACCCGGCCCATTCCCGCTTACTCATATGCGTCGCGGCGTCCCAAAAGCTCATGCAGCCCTCGAAGCTGTCCACGCCGCCCCCCGGAATACTGGGCGCAGACTCGCTGGGGCTCGTGGACCCCGTTGTCGTCGACGGTGTTCCACCGCCGCCGCCGCCGGGAAAGGTTGACGTGACACCCACTCCGGGCGTGGTCGTGCTGAGCCCGCCGGGCGTGGTGACCGTCGTTCCGCCGCCGCCGGGCGTGGTGACCGTCGTTCCGCCGCCGCCGAGGAAGGTCGACGTTGTCGGAGGGCTCAGAGGTGCCACAGGCGGCACCAGAGGCGCTGGCGTACCGATGGCCGAAGGCGGCAAGGAGCTGGGCGAGGTCGTCGAACTCGGTGGCGGCGAGGCCAGCGATCCGCCCGATGTCAGAGATCCGGTCGACGATCTGGCCCCGCCGGCCGTGCCGCCGCGTCCTTGAGCGGCCACGTTCTGGGTCATCGCCCCGACGACAACAAGACCCGCCGCGGCTGCCGCGGCCAGGCCTGTCATGCGCAGATCGGGCATAGGCTATCTCCATTTTCTCGGCGGTAGCCCCCAAAGGGGGAAACGCGCCGAAGCCGGGATTTCCGACCGGCCAACCTTCACATCTGCGTGCGCGGTTGAGATGCGGGCCTGGCGTGCGACTTCGGTCGGCAACGCTGTCGCAATGTGGGTGGGCCTTGCGCGGGGCCTGGCGCTACAATGGCCTGGCATGGCAAGAGATGCAGCGGGGTGCAAGCCGTGAAAGGCGTGGCGATGTCGTTGGATTTCTCCTCCCTCCTTTGGGTACTCCTGGCCTTCCTGGCGCTGCAGCCGCTGCTGACCGGGCGCTGGTACACCATGCGCCGGGCCCAGTCGATCCGCGCCATCGAGCGCGGCCACGGCACGCGCGTGATTACCATGATCCACCGCCAGGAGAAGGCCGGCCTGTTCGGCTTCTCCGTAGGGCGCCACATCGACCTCGAAGACGCGCAGACCATCATCGCCGCCATCAAGGAAACCCCGGCCGACGTGCCCATCGACCTCATCCTGCACACCCCAGGCGGGCTGGTGCTGGCCGCCATGCAGATTGCGCGTGCGGTGGAGGCGCATCCGGCCAAGGTGACGGTGTATGTGCCGGTCTACGCCATGTCCGGGGGCACACTGATTGCGCTTGCCGCCGACGAGATCGTGATGGGCGAATTCTCCATGCTCGGGCCGATTGATCCGCAGATCGGCGGCCTGCCGGCCGCGAGCATCGTCAAGGCGCGCGACTCCAAGCCGATCTCCGACGTATGGGACCTGACGGTGGTGCTGGCTGACGTGAGCGAGAAGGCACTGGCTCAGGTGAAGAAGGGCGCCGTGGAGCTGTTGACCCCCCGCATCGATCTGGCGTCTGCGGAGGCTCTGGCGGAGAAGCTCGCGGGCGGGCACTGGACGCACGACTATGCCCTCACGGCCAAGGAGGCCGGCGAGCTCGGGCTGCCCGTGAAGATCGGCTTGCCGAGCGACGTGCTGGAGCTCATGAAGCTTTACCCGCAGCCGGTGCAGCGCTCCGGCGTCGAGTACCTGCCCATCGACCTCCCGCGCCAGCGGCGGATGTAGCGGGGGCCAGCGGCAGGCGGTCGCCGTCCGCCGCTTTCCTATTCGCATCGGCCTTCGGCGGTGCGGGCCAGCGCGAGCCCGGCCGCTTTACGCGGTGTTTATGCGATTGACCCCCGACCATAATGGAAAGGCTATGCGGGCGCCCGCATCTCTGGCCCATCAGCAACATCTCTTGGTCATGAAGATGACAAGGAGGTCGCGCCATGTCCGGGATCGCATGTGCGGGGATCGTCAGCGACAGTGCGGCGTGCCAAGCCATGCTGCCGACCCGTACTACCCTTGCCTGTTCCCTGCCGGCCGATGGTTGGTTCCTGTCTTCTGGCTGGCAGTCTTGATGCTTGCGGGGCTCCTTTGGTTCGCGTGAGCGTTATGGACGTGTCATGGATCAAGACCGCGATCAAGACCGCGATCAAGGCCGCGCGAGCCCGGGCGCGGGCCTCGCCAAGCGAGCCACCAAGGGCACGCTGTTCTTCGTCGGTGCCTTATGGCTACTCATCTTTCTGCCTGCAGGATCGCTCGCCTATTGGCAGGGATGGCTGTTCTGGGCGCATTTCGCGCTTTGGTCAGGCGCGGCTGGCTGGTATTTCTTGCAGCGCGATCCCGCGCTGGTCCAACGCCGCCTGCGCGCTGGCCCTGCGGCCGAGAAGGAGCCCACCCAGAAGCGCATCCAGCTGGCGCTCGCAATCGTCTTCTGCGCGCTGTTCGTGGTGTCCGCGCTCGATGGCCGGTTCGGGTGGTCGGCCGCATCGTGGCCGGTCGTTCTCGCCGGTAATCTGCTGGTGGCGGCCGGCTACCTTTTCGTTTTCCTGGTCCTGCGTGAGAATTCCTTTGCAGCCTCCACCATCGAGGTCTCCCCTGATCAGACGGTGATTTCCACCGGCCCCTACGCCCTGGTGCGCCACCCGATGTACGCCGGCGCCCTGCTCATGTTCGCCGGCGTGCCGCTCGCGCTCGCCTCGTGGTGGGGGCTGGTGCCGTTCGGCGTGCTCGTGGGCGGCCTAGTCGCACGGCTGCAGGACGAGGAGGCCTACCTTGCGCGCAACCTGCCGGGCTACGAGGCCTATCGCGAGACCGTGTGCTGGCGGCTGGTGCCGGGCGTGTGGTGAAGAGCGAGCTGCCGATGGCATTGTCAGACCAGGCGTTTCACGGTCGCACCTTTTTGTGAGCGGGCCGCGTCCTTGCGAACAGGAAGCGCGACTGAGACGCGGCTCGAATTGATTGATGAGGCGCCCCTAGATCAATCCATCGCCGCGTGCTCGACGGAGGGCTGCGCGGCGCGCCGCGAGGGCCGGCGCAGCAGGAGGAGGAGCGGTGCCGAGGCCAGTGTCACGAACAGCATGAACTTGAAGTCGTTGGCGTAGGCGATGATGGAGGCCTGGCGCGTCACCTCAGCGTTGAGCGCCGCCTTGCCCGGCCCGGTCGCCGTGTTCCACATGAAAAACGCCGCCCCCGTCTGCAGGCTGCGGTTGAAGGGCGTGATGCCTTCGGCGATACGCGCGTGCATCATCTGCGTGCCCTGCGACAGCAGGAACGAGGAGATGGAGATGCCCACCGCGCTACCCACGTTGCGCACCAGGCTGAAGAGCGCGGTGGCGTCGCCGCGCAGATCCGGCGCCAGGGTAGCGTAGGCTACGACCTGCAACGGGATGAACACGAAGCCCAGGCCGATGCCCTGGACGAACGTCGTCGTCGCCATCGACCAACCGTCGATGTCGGGTGTCCAGCCGCTCATGCTCCACATGGTGCCGGCGATCATCAGGATGCCGCCCAGCATGACGAGGCGCGGGTCGAAGCGGCCGGTGAACCGGCCCGCCACCAGCATCGCCAGCATGGTTCCGGCACCGCGCGGGGCCATGAGAATGCCGGTCGTGGTGATGGAGTAGCCACCGAGGTTTTGCAGGTAGGGCGGCAGCAGCGCCATGCTGGCCAGCAGGATCATGCCGATGGCGAACATTATGAGGAAGCCCGCCGAGAAGTTCACGTCCTTGAACAGCCGCGGCGGGATGAAGCTGTTGTCGGCCGTGAACTGGTGCACCGCGAACAGGTAGAGGCCGAGGCAGGCCAGCACCAGCTCGGCGACGATCTCGGTGGAGTGGAACCAGTCCTGCTGCTCGCCGCGGTCGAGCATCAGCTGCAGGGCGCCGAGCCCGACGCTCAGCACCGCGAACCCGGTCCAGTCGAAGCGGGTGCCCTCGTGCCGGTCGGTTTCCACCATGAACAGCACGAGTCCGAGGGCGGCCAGGATGCCGAACGGCACGTTGATCAGGAACACCCAGCGCCAGTTGTAGACGTCGGTGAGGTAGCCGCCGAGCGTCGGCCCCAGGATCGGCCCGATCATAACGCCCATGCCCCAGATGGCCATAGCCGAGCCGCGCTGCTCGATGGGATAGAGGTCGAGCATGGTGGCCTGCGACAGCGGTACCAGCGCGGCGCCGAACATGCCCTGCAGCAGGCGAAACGCGACCACCTGCGTCAGCGAGCTGGCCAGCCCGCACAGCGCCGAGGCGATCGTGAAACCCACCACGCACACCAGGAACAAGCGCTTGCGGCCGAAGTGGGAGGCGAGCCACCCCACCGGCGCCGTAAAGATGGCCGCCGCCACCACGTAGGAGGTGAGCACCCAGGTGATCTGGTCAGCCGTGGTGGAGAGTGAGCCCTGCATGTACGGCAGCGCCACATTGGCGATGGTGCTGTCCAGCGCCTGCATGAGGGTGGCCGCCATTGCGCACACCGTCACCATCGTCCGGTTCGACGCGGCGGCTGCGCTCGAAGGTGCGGCGGCGATGGCCATGGCTGGCGCAGGCTCCCTAGCTGCTGGTGGCGGCAATCAGGCGTCGGGCGCCGGACGACGGGATGGCAAATGGTGCCCGTTCGCCCGCTTCCGCGGTCTTCAACGCCTTCGCCTCTGTTCTCAACCGGTGGCTCCGAAGCCGACGCCCGAGCCCGCTCACTCACCACAGCTCGGAGAGAGAGCGGTGGTGCCCGGTGTCGATCGTGACGTATGCGCTCATGCCGGCGCGCAGGGGCGGATCGCCCATCTGGCGCTCCACAGCGATGCGCACGGGAATGCGCTGCACCACCTTCACCCAGTTGCCGCTGGCGTTCTGTGCCGGCAGGATCGAGAATTCGGCCCCACTGGCGGGAGCGATGCTCTTCACCCGCCCCTTCCAGGTCCGATCGGGGTAGGTGTCGACGCTGATCTCAACGCCGTCGCCGGGCTTCACCCAGGTGAGGTCGGTCTCCTTGAAGTTGGCGTCGATCCACACGTCGTCGGTGGAGACCAGCGCTACCGCGCCAGTATTGGTGAGCGCCG
>JAFMSC010000043.1 GCA_017353825.1 Hyphomicrobiaceae bacterium
GCACCTCGGCTGCGTCGGCGCCGAGCGCAGCGCTGCCTTCGCCGCCCGCTGCCGGGCGCTGGACGAGGGCCGCCGGCTGCTGGCCAGCCTCTCGCTCACGCCCAACCGGGCTGCCGCCCACGGCCTCGCCCTCAACCTCGACGGCCGCCGCCGCAATGGCCTGGAGCTGCTGGCGCGCAGTGACCTGAGCTTCGCCCGGCTCAATGCGATTTGGCCGGAGCTCGCCACCATCCCGCCGCAGATCGCCTGCCAGCTCGAGGTCGATGCCCGTTACGCCGCTTACGTGGACCGGCAGGAGGCCGACATCGCTGCCTTCCGCAGGGACGAGAGCGTACGCATCCCTCCCAACCTCGACTACCGGTCCCTGTCCGGTCTCTCCACCGAGGTGCGCCAGAAGCTCGAAGCAGTCCGCCCCGTCACCCTCGCACAGGCCTCTCGACTCGAAGGCATCACCCCCGCCGCCGTAATGCTTCTGCTCGCCCATGTGCGCCGAGGGCCGGCTCGCAAGCTGGCGTGATCAGCGTGGGGATGGCGAGGCCCGCAGGCGGTAGGGCGGAACGAAAGGGGGGGCCAAGCGGTCGCTCGACATGGGCAGCGCCTAGCCCGAAGTTCCTCCCAACTTCCGAGTGGTGGTGCTCGTCCTCTCCACCGCCGGGGTTCCGGCAAAGGCGGGAATCCTTCAGGACACTACGTAATGCGCGCGCATCTCACGGCGAAGCCGCGCCCACCCGGTGCAACTCGCGACCCCCCGCTTGGAGGGTGATGAGGGTCGTCCGCGCACGAGGTGGGGCCTGAGGCCTTTGGAGGACGGCAAGCCTCACGCAGCCGCCCGCTGCTTGCGCAGCAGTTCCACCAGGGCCTCCGGCTCCGTCACGGGCAATGAGCACTGCGGCCCCAGGCAGGCGTAGGCCGTGGGCCTGCCGGCCACCAGCCCCTTGGCAGCCAGCGCCGGATTCTGTAAGCCCTGCCCCGCCCCGACCGCGTGCTCTACGGCGCCGGGCATCGAAAGTTCGAACATGGCTCGTGCCAAGGGCGAGCCACCGGGGGGTACACCCGCCTCGCGCGGCTCGATCGTCACCACCTGCTGCGGGGCAATCAGGTCGAGCGCCGCGGCCACCAGCCCGCAGTGGCCGAAGGTGTTGTGCGTCAGGTCCGCGGCGAACGCCTTGGGGATCGCCTCGGCCCACTCCAGATAGCGTGGCTTGCCTGTCAACAGGTGCAGCGCAACCAGGTTGGAGAGCATGATCCCGTTGGCGTTGGGCACGGCATCGTCGTGCGCCACCCTGAGGCGCACGATCACGTCGGGCGTATCATCGGCGGTGAAGGCGTAGCCGCCCGGCTCCGCCACCCAGTAGTGCTCATCCACCACGGCCACCCAGCGCTCGGCAATTCCGAGGTAGTCATCCTCGTCTGTCGCCTGATAGAGCCGCAGGGCTGCCCAGATCATGTTCGCGTAATCGCTGGCCGTGGCTGGCGCCTGCGCGCGGCCGTCGCACCAGCTGTGGGTCAGCCGGCCGTCCTTTTCCATGCGGGTTGAGACGAAATGGAAGGCGGCGTTGGCGGTCTTGAGCCACTCGTGCCGATCGAACACGCGCGCCGCGTGCGCCAGGCCGGCGATCATCAGCCCGTTCCAGTCGGCAAGCACCTTGTCGTCCCAGCCGGGCCGGACTCGGCCAGCGCGCCGCGCCAGCAGCTTGGCGCGCATCGCGGCCAGCGCCTGCTCCTCTTCCTGGGTCTGCAGATCCAGGCTGCCCAGCCGGTTGAGGATGGTGTGACCCTCCCAGTTGCCCTCGCCCGTAGCGTCGTACATCGCGCAGAACCGAGCCGCGTCCTCCAGGCCCAACACCTGCTCGATCTCGGCCTTGCTCCAGACGTAGAACTTGCCTTCTTGGCCCTCGCTGTCGGCGTCGAGAGAGGCCGCGAACCCGCCGCCTTCGGCAATCATTTCCCGTTCGAGCCAGCCCACCGTCTCCGCAATCCGTGTCTTGTACAACTCGCTGCCGGTCTCGCGGTAGACCTCGGTGATGAGGTCGATCAGCAGCGCGTTGTCGTACAGCATCTTCTCGAAGTGCGGCACCAGCCAGCGCTCGTCCACGGAGTACCGCGCGAAACCGCCGCCCAGGTGGTCGTAGATACCGCCCTGGCAGATGTTGGTAAGCGTTGTGTCCACCGCCCGCAGCGCCGTGGGGTTGCCGTAGCGGATAGCCAGCCGCCAAAGGAGCCAGAAGTAGCTCCACTGCGGGAATTTGGGCGCCCCGTCGAGGCCGCCGCGGCGCATGTCCACCGCGCGCGTCATGGCGCCAGCGAGGGCGGCGATGCGGGCCTCCGACAGGTCGGCCGCGGCCTCCTTCTCGTCTCGCTGGCGCAGGGCCTGCACGAGCCGGTCGGCGTTGTGGGCGATCTTGTCGGGCTCTTCGCGGTAGATCCGCACCACCTCGGCCAATACGGCCTTGAACGAGGGCCGGCCGAAGCGCGCCTCCGGCGGAAAATAGGTGCCGCCCCAGAAAGGCCGCGCGTCGCCGTCCAGAAACATGGTGAGCGGCCAGCCGCCGTGCTCGCCCAGCGCGTGCAGCGCGCGCATGTAGATGGCGTCGATGTCGGGCCGCTCCTCGCGGTCCACCTTGATGTTGACGAACCCCTCGTTCATCTGCGCCGCGATCGCAGGGTCCTCGAACGATTCATGGGCCATCACATGGCACCAGTGGCAAGCTGCATAGCCCACCGACAGCAGGATCGGCTTGCCGGTGCGCTTGGCCTCGGCCAGCGCATCCGGCCCCCACGCCCACCAGTGCACGGGGTTATCCTTGTGCTGGAGCAAGTAGGGGCTGGTCTCCCGACCAAGTCGGTTTTCTGCGGCGGCCAGTGCGGTGGCGGTCATGGCGACAGCGTAGCCCGGATCGCCGGCAACCGAAACGGGGGAAAACCCGGCCCTGCGGGGGACGCATGGGCCGTGGGTGCGTCCTCGCCTGAGCCTCGAGCGCCATCCGTCGTTGCCAGCTACGTTCGGCGACCAAGGGCTGCCGAGGTGGAGCCGGCGGCGTCGCTAACCCGCAGTCATCGGCCGGCGCTCGGAGGCGGCCATCAGCTCGGCGTTTCCACCCCTATCAAGTCCGCCCTCGACCGGCTCAAGGCGACGCTGCAGTCGCTGCAGGTGAAGCATGTGCTCGCTTGGGGACGGCCGCGATGCGGTCGGGCTCGACGATCAGCGCGTAGCGTCGGTGTTGTTCCCCTTCCCTCTCCAGTGCTGGCCGCGCCGAGTCGCCTCGAGGGGTCAAAGCCATGGCGCGGGCATCTGGGGCCTGGCTCGTATCGGAACGTGCAAATCGCGCGAAAATACATCACTCCCCCGCCGAGGGGGTCGCAGCCAGCAGACCGCGGCTGCGCCGTTCATGTATTCGAGTGCGCACCGCGAATGGAAACTAAGTCGGGCTATCGCCTGCGGCGCGGCTCAACCCACCACGAGGGCGTATCGGGCGGTGCGCCATATGACGGCGTGTAGTAGGGCGCAGTATAGTAGTAGCCGTTGGGCGAAGCGGAGGTGTAGTAGCCCCAGCTCGTCGCCGGAGGCGGCGGTGGGTTGGGGCCGAACAGCGACGGCCCGCGCGCGGGCAGACCGGCTGACAACAAGCCCTGCCGGGTGGTGATGGGCATCGTCAGGCCGACGGCGTTGGCATTGGGAACCGACGGCGCCGTCCGCACATACCACTCGCGCTGGGGGATCGAGGTGCTGGGCCAGGCGGCGTACGCGTCGCCAGCCGCCCGCTCGGGGCTCGTGTAGCCGTAGGCCCACGCCGCACCAAGATAACCGTAGCCCCGCCACGGGCGGTAGCCATCACCCCGCCGCGGGCTCCTGTAGCCGTGCCAGCGCGCAGCCGGTCGGTCCGTGGACGGCCTGCCGCTGCATCCCCACCACCAGTCGCAGGCGTAAGTCTGCGGCGCGCCGAGCGCGAGGATGGTCAGGGCCGCGCCAAGCCCGATGGATCGACTGCGTTCGGTCACTGCAATCCTCGCACCTAGGAGCCTGTCCATTTAGTCGGTTGCGGAGGGAACTCGTGAAATGGAATTCTCTTCGGAACTGCGACAGTCGGCTCAGGCCCGCGCTGCGAGAGCCGGCGAAACACGGCCGAAGAGGATGCCGATCTGATGGCTGAGGGAATCTCATTCTACGGCGCTCTCCCTGCCGGCATTACTTGGACAGGCTCCTAGCTAGGAACCCCCAACCGTGGCGGCCGGCAACCTCGACGGATTCGTCGGGGCCCTGTTAGGCGGCCGCGACGCGGCCCGCCATCGGGCGAAACACTGGTCCTCGGCAGGGACTTCCCGCAGCGTTGATCGGTCCCCTTGCCGACGGATACCGCCTTCGAGCGCGCCGGCTTGCCGCTGCCATCCAGGAACTCCGAATGCTGGGTTCGGAGGGTTCGGAGGGCGTCGCCGCGCAATCGCCCCCACCGAGCGGGCAGGACGGGGATGTCCGCCTCTCCTCTCCTCCCGTCTCTTCTCTTCTCTTCCCCTTCTCTTCCTCTTCTCTTCAGGCCAGGTCAGGCGCTCAATGAAAGCGCGCGGCCACCGATGGCGGGTGTGGGGCTCGGCGCCCGGTAACCGGGATGGGGCTCAGCGTGGCCTTGCCCGGTGCTCGGCGCTCCCGGCAAGGGACAGCCTCTCAGCACGGACGAGCCCCGCGAGTCTCAGGCGGCACGTTCCCCATCGCGAACCGGCGCGGTAGCCATCGCCGCCCTGATCTCCTCCGGGCTCATGTCGCGTAGGCGTGTGGCGATGGACCAGCTGTGCCCGAACGGATCGATGACGACCCCGTAGCGGTCTCCCCAGAACATGTCAGCCGCCGGCATCTTCAGCGTCGCCCCGGCCGCCACCGCGCGCGCCAGCACCCCATCAACGTCGTCCACATAGAGGTGAATCGTCACCGGCGTACCCTTGAGCGCCTTGGGGCCAAGCGCGCCCCACTCAGGTGCTTCGTCCATCAGCATGATGCGCGCCCCCCCGACCTCGATGGCGGCATGCATGAGCTTGCCGTTCTTGCCGGCCAAGCGCGTGACCTCCGTGGCGCCGAATGCCTGCTTGTAGAAGGCGATGGCCTCTGCCGCGGCGGCGCAGACGAGATGTGGCGTTACCGGCTGCAGGTCGCCGCCCGCGGCGGCGGCCTTGGGCTTCGACTTGCCTCCCTTGCGAGGCTTCTCCAGCGTGCTGGCATGCGTCATGGCTTGGTCTCCTTCTCCTCAGGCTCTTGCGTGGAACGCGTGAACAGCAGCTCGACGGTGCGGCGCAGGTGGTCGATGCACTGGGCTGCCCCCTCGGTGTTGCCCTGCGCTTTGGCCAGGATGAATGCGCCCTGCAGCACCGCCTGCGTGTAAAGGGCCAGGCTTGCCGCGGTCCAAGGCGGCGCGAGCCCGCGCGCCTCCATCGCGGCGCGGATATCCTTCTCAACCGTCGCGGCATGGCCTACGATCGAACGCGCGCACGCGTCGCGGATGGTGGGATGGCTGGCGTAGGTCTCCTGCACCATGGTGCCGACGAGACAGGTAATTTCGGGCAGCGGCCCCTGCAGCAGGTGCTTGCGGAAGTCGATGTAGCCGAGCACCCGGTCGAGGGGGTCAGGGTGGGCGTGATAGGGCGCCATCTCAAACAGCGCGCCGGTGACCTGCGACCAGTGATCGGTCGCCGCTGTGGCCAAGTCATCCTTGCTCTTGAAGTGGTGGAAGAACGCGCCCTTGGTCACGCCCGCCGCCGCGCACAAGTTGTCCACAGTGGTCGCCGCATACCCCTTCGCCCGGATCACCCCGAGTGCCGCATCGAGGATCTTTCCTCTTGCCGACTGTCCCGCCCGCGCCTTCATGCCAACCACCCTAGGCCCAGCCCAAGCCACTCACGTACCAACTGGTTGGTACCATCACAAGCCCAGAATGTTCCGACGAACGAAACGTCGGGGGTTACGGCCTAAAGCCGCTACCGGCGGGGGCGGATAGAGAGAGCTGCCGGGCCCCCAAGGGCATTGGGCGGTTTTGACGTGGGCCGGCGAGCCGTGCCGCTGGGTGGAGCCCGCCGGCCGGCCAATTTCGCGCTCCCGGCGGAACTTCTACGGCTCCGCTTCAGTTTGCACTGGGAGTAGTCCGTACAATGGGCTACATCGGGGGAGCCTCGCGAGCGACATAGGTCAAGCTCTAATCCTGGCACCTTCTCGGTGGTGAAGTAATTGCGCCGAACGGAGTGTTCGTCATGCAGCAAATCTTCAATCAAGTCGGGCAGATCGCCCAGCAGCTCGCCACGGTCATCTGGCGAGTCCTGCAGTTCATCTGGACCTGGTCTTTTGGACAAGTGGTGCGAATGTTCCAGATGCCGTTCAACAACCTGCCGATCTGGAAGCAGATCGTCTACGTCGTCGTCATTGCCGCCCTGGCCTATTTCATCTACAAGATCTTCAAGGACCTCTTGAAAGCGGTGCAGTCGATCCTCAGCGCCATCGTCGGCCTGATCTCGGCGCTGATTGCCATGCTGCCGCAGATCGTCCTCGTGGGGCTCATCGCCTTCGGCGGCGCGTGGGTCATCACCACCCTCAACCCCACATGGATGCCTGAGGTTCTGGTCGGGCATTAAGGCAAGGTAAGTTAGGGTGGGTTTCGCGCGTCACCCACTATTGGCAGGCGACTGACGGGCAACCGCCCCGCGTGATGGCGGGTTACGGCTTCGGCGTTCACGTACGCCACTGCCCGCCAAGCAGCCGTTCGAGGGCCGTGGGTGGGTCGCGGGCGGCGTCCTTCAGGGAAGCGAACAACGCCCGCCGGAGCCCGGCGGAGGCCGGATCAGAGGTGATGGGCGCCGACGTTCTCGCGCTGGCCGTGCTGGAGGTTGCGCGCAACCAGAAGCGCGGCACTCGTCGAAGGGGATATGTGCGATTTTGTCCTTGGGGAGGCGGTCCGCGTGGCGCTCATCCCCGCGCGACCGTTCCAATTATCTCACCCAACCGGAGGATCAGCGCCGCGCTCGGGGAAGCATTCACAGCCACCTGAACCCACGCCGTCTCGTCGTGGACCGTCTCGACGCCAATGTCGAGATGCTGGCCCTGCCCGCGGAGACGATGCCGCTGCAAATCGGTGCGGAAATCCGGTCTCCGGAAACCCGATCCCGGAGAACCGCCGCGGCGCGGCTCCATGATCCTTTCGGGGGTGAGCACCGTCGTCGTTGGAGCCTACAGCACCTCGAAAACGGCGACCTGCACTGCGTCCGGCAGGCGCACGGCGTCGCCTACGAACAGGCTGGCGTTGAGCCAGGCATGGGGGCCTGTCGGTGCCTCGAACTGAGGCACGGTGCGGCAGTAGACAAGGGTCGCATCGACAGCCTCACCGCGCGCCAGGCGCGCCATGACCTCGGGCGCCGCGCGCCGCAGGCCGCGATTGGTGACGGCGATCCCGGTGCCGTCTTGGGTCCTGATCGCGTAGCGTGCCACCAGCTCCACGATGCCGTCGCCCCGCACGTATTGCCAGTCGGCGCCACCCGGTACCACCTCGGCCTGCAGCCGCGGGCCTCTCACCGTACCGCCCAGAATCGGCACCATGCGCCGTCGCCCATGCGGCATGGCGCCCAGATCGCGCATCGGGCCCACCTCAGCCACGATGTCGAAGACGTGGCTCAGCTTGGGGTTCATCGGTCCTCTCCTGGGATCAGGTATGAGGGGTCAGGCCTTTCGGGGGGTGTGTGGCCGGATCGGCGCCTCAATCCCCCTGGTTACCCGACCCAGTCCCTCATCCTTGAAGCCTCGCCGCCTAATCCGAAGTTCCTGAGATTATTCGCATCAGGACATTGAATAGGTGAGTCCGATCAACAGATTACCTCATTTACTCAGCGCGTCGTGTTAGGCAGAGACTGGGTACAGAAAAGACTTTGCAAATCAATCGACTATCGTCTTGCGAGTCATGGGTACAAGAATCTACATCCAGAAGTTGAACATCGCTGATTTTCTGAATGAGCTGAGTCGGCTGAGTCACTTGGGCGCTGAGGTTGTCTGAAACACCGGGGAACTTCGGCCTAATAGGTCTTCGCGGCTGGCCCGGCAGCCTGGCCGCGCGCCTCGCGCACCATGTTGGCGGCACCCGTGGCCAGGAGGCGCACGTCGTTGAGGAGGGTGCAGAATTGGAAGCCCTCGGCGAAGCGCTTGCGCGCGGTGTTGGGGCCGTCGGTGTGGACGCCAGCGATGAGGCCGCGCTCGCGGGTCTCCTTGAGAATGATGCCCATGGCCTTGAGCACGGTCTCGTCGCCTGGGTCCAGGCTCGGCGTCTTGTCCATGCTGAAGGACAGGTCCGAGGGGCCGATGTAGACCCCGTTGACGCCCTTCACCGAGAGGATCTCGGGCAGGTTGCCGACCGCGTGGCGCGTCTCGATCATGGCGATGAGCAGCACCTCGTCGTTGGCGTGCTGCCAGTAGTCGGCGCCGCCGTACTGGGACGCACGGAACGGCCCGAAACTGCGCTCGCCCATGGGCGGGTAACGCCCGGCGCGCACGAGCGCCTCGGCGTCGGTCCTGGTGTTGATCATGGGACAGATGATACCGTAGGCGCCGGCATCCAGCACGCGCATGATATAGGCCGGATCGTTCCACGGTACACGCACCAGGGGCGTGGCGTCGCTGCCGGCGCCGATCGCCTGCAGCATCGGCACCACGTGGTCAAGGTCGAGCGCACCGTGCTGCATGTCGAGAGTTACGTAATCCCACCCCTGAGCGGCATAGATCTCGGTTGAGAAGGCGCTGGGGATGGCGGCCCAGCCGCCGACGCAGCGCACGCCGTCGGCAATCTTCTTCTTGAGCGCGTTGGGTCTCATGGCATCTCCTTCCGACGAGCATAGCTCGCGCAACTCATGACAGGTGGGGTGGTAGGTATAGGCGTGGAGCGAGTGGCGAGGTGAGCCTTACGATCTCGACCACGCACCGATAGGCGGCCGTCCGTGCCGACCCGAATCTCGCCATCTCATCGGTTCAGTACCTCGGGGTTGACAATGCGGCCCTCCAGCGAATGCCCGTCGAAGTAATCCAGCACGTTCTGAGCCACCGTCATGGACGAGCGCATCATGGTCTCCGGCGTAGCGGCGGCAGAGTGCGGCGTCAGGATCAGCCGGTCGCACGCCAGCAGCGGATCGTCGGGCTTGGGCGGCTCAGAAACCTGCACGTCGAGCGCGGCGCCCTTGATGCGGCCGGTGTTGAGCGCATCCAGCAGCGCCGCCTCATTGACGATGCCGCCGCGGGCGCAGTTGATGACATAGGCCGAGGGCTTCATCAGCGCAAGCTCGGCTGCGCCGATCAGGTTGTGAGTTTCGTGCTGGAGCGGGCAGTGCACGGTCACGAAGTCGGCGCGCGGCAGGGCCGTGCGGAAGTCGGCCACAGGCTCGCAGCCCATGGCCTCGATCTGGGCCGGTGTGTAGGCGGGATCGACGCCCAGACACTTGAGGCCGAGCCCGTTCACCGCCTTTGCCAACCGGCTGCCGATGCGCCCGAGGCCGATGATGAGGACCGTCCGTCCGGCAACGTCCATGGAGCTGAGCTTTGTCCTACCGCGATAGTAGTCTCCCTCGCGCACAGCGCGGTCGAACTCGGGCAGGCGCTTGGCCAGCGCGTACATCATGGCGATGGTGTGCTCCACCACCGAGGGCGAGTTGGAGAGACCGACGGTGGCCACGGCCACGCCGCGCTCGGTGGCCGCCGCCACGTCGATGTTGTCGAGGCCGACGCCGTGGCGCGAGATGATCTTCAGGTTGGGTGCTGCCTCCATCAGGGTGCGCGGGATCTTGGTCAGCCGCACGCAGATCGCTTCGGCGCCGGGCAGGAAGTTGGACCACGTCGCCGGGTCCGGCGACTCCGGCACGATGATCTCCAGATCATCGCGCGAGTTGAGGACCTTCATGCCCTCCGGATGGAGTGGCTGGATGCAGATGACCTTGTGGCGCATTCCGTTTCCCCCGTGTGGACGTGTCGTTTTCTAATCGGTGAGCGTGAGATGGTGCGTTTGGCGATGGCGCAAGCTGCCGGCTCCGGCTGGCACTCCTGAGGCTGGTGCATCTTCAACTTCTTGCGTGGTGGCGGCAATATTCGGCGCCTCGCGATGGCAAGGAGTGAGGTTTTCGCAAGTGGGGAGCGAGGGGTCGCCGGCGATAAGGGCTCCACCGGCGCCTCCGGCGCCGACCCAAATCTCAGCATCCGACCCATCACCATCTCGCCAGGCTCAATGGATCTCATCCTGCTTCTTGAGTGCCTCGCGCAGCTTGGCCACGGTGAAGCCGGGCGCGCGCGCCATCTCCAGGATCACCGCCTCTTTGCGGGCGAGCAGGTCGCAGGCGGTCGGTGCCTTCTCAACCAGGGCCTCGGGGATCGTCACCGCGCCGTGCCGGTCGGCGTGCACGATGTCGCCGGAACGCACCAGCATGCCGGCAACCCGCACCTCCTTGCCAAAGTCGGCGAGGTGGACGTGGGCGTGGCTTGGCACGATGGAACCGGCCAGCGCCTGAAAACCCGCCGCCCACTGGTCGATGTCGCGGATCGAGCCGTCCGTGACGACGCCTAGGCAGCCAAGACCCTGGTGCACGGCGCTCATCACCTCGCCCCAGAAGGCGCCGAAGCCCACCTCGGCGCCATCCAGGTCCTGCATCACCATGATGCTTGGCGCCGGCTGGCTCGCCACGTACTCGTAATAGGCGATGCGCTGTTCGCGCTGCCTGGCGGCGTCGAACTCGTGGATGTGCGTGGATCGGTGGGTGGCGGTCTTGGCGTAGCCGACGATGGGCGGCAGGGTCGGGAACGGGCACACCAGCGGCTTGACGGTGAAGCCGGTGAGGCGCCGCGCCGGGTCCAGGATCTCCAACGCGTTGCAGATCGTGGGGGTGTCGTACGTCCTGAGCTTAGCGAGCAGCGCCGCATCGATCATCCTTGCCGTCTCCTGAATGTTTGTTGTCACCGCGGGCCCCCGGGCGCCTCGTCTCGGTCAACCTTAGAGCACGCCTGCCGCCAAGTCATGATGCCGCGCGATGCCGAAACCGAGCGACAGGTTTGCCGTGTGCGCAAGCGCCCTCACACCAGAGAGGTGACGGTCGCGCCCGGGGCCTCCTCCAACGGCCAGACGGTGCTGCCGGGCGAAAATCCGGCGCCAGGACCGTGTGGCGCCAGGTCAGGAGTTTCGCCATCGAGCGAGTTGATCGCGGAGCCGCTCGGCGACAACCGCCTGCCAACGGTGACTTGGTTGACCGGCTACTGGCCTATCCCGTCACGGGCTTCTTCGTGCCAATCGAGTTGCAGTCAACCGACACCCTTATGAGGTCGTGCCAGAGTGTGGTCGCCGGAACGTGGTCGCCAGAAAGTCGTCGCCGGAGTAATCGAATGCCTTCGACGCCACGAGCGCGCGCGGTCGATCCCGTCATTGTGGGGCGAGGCGCGCATCGGCAGCTTGGCGCTGTAAGAGAGCAAGCAAGCCGATACCGGCCCCCGGCGGCCGCATGGTTTGGCCAGGCACGCCGATGAACGCACGCTCCCGCGCACCCGCGCGCAGCGGGTCGGCCATGCCGATCAAGGACAGCCTGTTGGTCGCCGCCGCGCGCTCGGGAGGGTACGCGCCCACGCGCACATCGTGCTGGGACTTCGCGAGTGCGGTCGTCAAGGATCGTCGAACCGTGCTTGACATAAGGTCGTTGCCGCCAGCTAGCATCGGCTGGATCGCAACGGACATATCCACCTCAGGTCCGCACCACCGGGCGATATTGGCGCTCGCTGAGGCCGTAGGTCCAGGCCACACCCTCGCGCGGGGTGCGGACCGTAGGGGGCACCTGTAGGAAGTAGCGCTTGCGGGTCCCGTCGGGCTCGGGCGTGCCGTTCATCACCTCCACCGCGGCCCACGCCTCCCAGCGCCAGCGCTGGCGCCACAGGATGCCCGACTCGTCCTCCATGATGCGATGCGCCCCGCCCTGCTCGATGAATTTCTGCGGCGTCATGATGTCGATCATGCAGCGACGGATCTGCGGGTCGTGGGCAGCATCGATGGCGCGGATGTCGATCAGCTCGGGGCGCTCGATCAGGCGGCCCGGCACGATGATGCCTTTCCAGGCGTAGACCGCGCTGTCGCTGCCGAAGCGAAGTGCTGGGCCATCCGCGGCGTGCAGCCGCCCGCCGGCATCGGTACGGATGAGCGTTGGCCGGCGAATGAGCCAGCAGATCTGTTCGTGCGGCACGATCCAGCAGGCGCTCGAGGCCAGCTCCCACAGCCCTGCCGCCGACCCAGTGTGCCGCTCCAAGCCGCAAACGTCGTGCAGATACTGCAGGGCGCCGAGCCAGGCCGCTGACTGCAGGCTGAACCCGCTACCCGCGAAGGTGGCTCGGTTGCGCCGGCGCGCAAAGAAGTCGAGGAAGCGCATGGGCAGGATCGGCAGGGCGCGCTCCCCCAGGCGCAGCAGCGCTTCGTCGATGGTCGCACAGAACGCTGGCAGGCGTGCCAGTCCTGGCTCGCCGGTGAGTGCCATGCGCACGCTGAGCGCGATGGCGCGGTCCACGGCCAACTCTGCCTTGCGCCGCACCGCATCGACCACGAGCGCGCGCACGCTCTCGCCCGCTGAATGCCGTCGCTTGGACCAGGCGACGGCAAGTTCGGTGGGACCGTCCTCCCACACGATCTCGCCGGGCGGCGCAAGCCCGGCGGCCGCGTAGACCCTGTCGACCGCCGCTCGCGCCGCCAATTCGTCAAGTGGCGCCGTGGATTGCCGCAGCGCATTCCAGCGCGCGCCGTAGACGCTCAGCTCGGCTCGCTGCCCGTCCGACAGCGCGCCGACCTCAGTCCGCAACAATGACGGCGTCCTTCGGCTCAAGCTCGCGCTGGCGCCGCACACGGTAGGTGCCCGCGCCGAGAGCAATGGGCGCGTGCTCGTGATGATGGATGGTGGCAGGCCCGCCCTCGACCTTCACGTGGCCGATATAGAGGCCGCCGGGCACATCGCGCGCGAGAGCATCGTCCCGGAACATGGTCACGCGCTCGAAGATGGCATGGCGGTGGCCGGTCAGCTCGCCCTCGGCGAGTACCGTGGCGCCGGACGCATCGGGCGACAGTACGGTCCCTGATGGTTCAATGTCATCGACCCGTTCGATCAACAGGTCGCCCTGGGCGTACATCACTGTCATGGTTTGGCTCCTCTACCGACATCGCTACTGCACAACGCAGCTCGTACCTTCAGAGGCCAACCACCCTCAAATCGTTCCGTTCCCCTCCCCCAACAGCAGCCGCGCTGTCCCCCAGTTGTCTTGTCAGTTAACGCGATTGCCATCACCCCGCCGGCCACATGGCCGGCGTGGTCGCCCCGGAACCTGCGAGATCAGTCTGGTGGCCCCGCAGGAAGCGTTGGCCCTCTTAACATGTGAGGAGCCCAATTCATTTTGGCAACTTTGTGGAAGGTTAGCGATGTGTGGGGAGCTATGCACTTCCCCCGTCACCTGAGGACCGGATTTTTTCCGCAGCGCTGGCTCGTCCCCGTGCAAATCCCCGATGCAAATCCCCATGCACATTTGGCCGGTTGAGATTGCCCGCGATTTGTGCGGATAGTGCTTGGGCGGGACCGGGGAACGCGAGATAAGGTTAAGAGCGTGAGCGATTCGCACGACGAAAGCGCCAACGGCCTGTCATTGCCCAAGCCCGAGCTTCCGACAGCGCGTGCTTCCCGCAAACCCGTTACGGGACCAGCGTCCACGTCGACGGCCGGCGGTTCTGCCGAGTTGCGCTCCGCGATCCGGACGTTGGAGCTGGAGAGCGAGGGTCTCAACGCGCTCAGGGCTGCGCTCGACCAGGGCCTCGGCGAGGCCTTCGCTGCAGCCGTGGCCATCATCGCCGCTGCCGCCGGACGGGTGATCGTGACCGGCATCGGCAAGAGTGGGCTCGTGGGCCAGAAGGTGGCGGCGACGCTAGCGTCCACGGGCACGCCCGCGTTCTTCGTGCATCCCAGCGAAGCGAGCCACGGCGATCTCGGCATGATCACGCGCGATGACGCCATTATCGTGCTGTCATGGAACGGCGAAGCCGTGGAGCTGCGCAACATCCTCACCTACTCGCGGCGCTTCAAGGTACCGCTGATTGCCATCACCTCGCGTGCCGGCTCGACGCTGGCCAAGCAGTCCGACGTGGTCTTGGAGCTGCCGCGCGCCAAGGAAGCCTGTCCGCACGGGCTGGCGCCGACCACCTCAACGACCATGCAGGTGGCCATCGGCGATTGCCTTGCCATCGCCCTGCTCGAGCATAAGGGGTTCACCGCCCAGGACTTCAAGATCTTCCACCCGGGCGGATCGCTTGGGGCGTCGCTCCAGTTCGTCTCCGACATCATGCGTACCGGCAGCAGCCTCCCGCTCGTCCGCGAGGGCAAGGTGATGGCCGAGGCCATCGTCACCATGACCGAAAAAAGCCTGGGCTGCCTGGGCGTGGTGGACGCCGAGGGCCGCCTCATCGGCATGATCACCGACGGCGACCTGCGCCGCCACATGGGGCCGCGCCTGTTGCAGGCGCGCGTGGAAGACATCATGACGCGCGAGCCCAAGACGCTGCCGCCCGGCACGCTCGCCTCGGCGGCGCTGGAGCAGATCAACTCGCTCAAGCGTGGCGACGCCAGCCGCCCGCCCGGCGTCACCCAGATGTTCGTGGTCGAAAATGGCAAGCCTGTCGGCATCGTCCACGTGCACGACCTGCTGCGGGCCGGTGTGGCGTAGGCACCAGATACCGGGAGCCGACCCATGGCACAGTACATGGGATTGGGCGCGACGCTGTCATGGCCGATCGAGCTCGTCCGTGGAAGCCCGCATGGAGAATGGGTGCCCAGCATGATAGGAGGCATGCCGCCCGGTCAGGGTTTCGGCGCAGCCCCGAAGCCAAGCACGTGGCGATCCCCCGTCCTCGACCGTGAACTCGTATGCCCGCCGAAGTTTCTGAGGCGAGCTTCCAATGCGCGCGCCCTTTGCCGAAAATTCGGCGAAAGGCCATCAGTGTCGGCAACGCCTAGCCGGACTCACGTTCCTGCCTAGGCCCTGCTTGCGTTTACCTGGCCCTGCTCGCGTCGACAAGGTGATCGCTTGTGATCGCGACGCCGAGAGCAGTTCGCGGCGACGCGCGGGATGGGCGGCACAGTGCCCACAGCCATCGCGCCTATTTCCGATGGTGCGTTCGCTTCGCCCGCAAGCGGGCCGCGACTACACACGGTCAGATCGGTGATCGATCCCTATTCTAGGGTAATCGCGAGTCCACTGAGGTCCGCGTTCGCCAACAATCCCACCTGTCGGCCGCTCAATTCCAGCACGGCGCCCTTTTGGTTGGTGAGCACGATGGCGCGAGCGCCCTGGCCAATCGCAAGCCCTGCACCGGCGGCACCGTAGACGCCTGCGACATCCGACGGGCGATTAATGTTGCGCACCGTTCCGTGCAGTACGGTCTTTGAGCCGCCGAAGACACGGCCGTAGTCCAGCCCGCCGGTCGACAACCGGTAGGTTCTTCCCCGGAAGTTGAGGGTGCCGCTGCCGCCGGATCCGCCGATGATCCATCCAGCCTTGTAGATCGTGAGCCTCACGGTTCCGCTGTCGGCGAGACTAGCGGAGGACGAACCGGTAAGAGCGACAAGCGCAATCAGTGCGGTGCGAACGGCTGACGAGATCTTCATGAGCAGCCTCCCAGAGCGTCGTTGGAGCCAGAGCATCGTTGGCGATTGGGGCAGCGACGCGACACGTCGCGCCCATCTTGCGGCTCAATTGAGGAAGCAAGATGTTCTTGCGCACAAGGTCGGATCCGGTCGTGCTCGGCAAGTCTTGCGCCAGCAGTCGGTTTCTCGTCTCACCCGGCAACAGAAACGTAAACAACTGAGTCAGTGCTGCCACAGACGGCGCAGAAAGGCTTGACGGGGATTCACAGCGAGGAATCTGGCGGCATAGCGTCGGGGCATGATTCGC